>JAQXSU010000297.1 GCA_029219125.1 Bacillota bacterium | reverse complement strand
TACTGCCAGAATCGTAAAGAATGTGAAAATCTGCGATTCCCCGTGGTGGCTCCAGAGACGGCTGATCCATGCAGGCATGCGTCCGATCAATAACATCGTGGATATTACCAACTTCGTTATGCTGGAATACGGCCAGCCGCTCCACGCCTTCGATATCAACAGCATCGCAGGCCACAAGATCGTGGTGGATACGGCAGAAGACGGCGAAGTATTCACGACGCTGGACGGAACCGAGAGAACCCTGACCTCCGACATGCTGATGATCAAGGACGGAGAAAAATCCGTGGCAGTGGCCGGCGTCATGGGCGGCCTCAACTCTGAGATCGAAGCGGATACGAAGACCATCGTGGTGGAATCCGCCAACTTCCTGGGTTCCAGCGTCCGGTCCACTTCCTCCAGGCTGAAACTGAGAACCGAAGCTTCCGGAAGATATGAAAAGGGAATCGACCCGAACCTGTGCGAAGCGGCGGCTGACCGTGTCTGTGCCCTCATTGAGCTGATCGGTGCAGGTACCGTAGTGGGCGGCAGCGTGGATGTGTATCCGCAGGTGGAAGAAGCCAGACCGGTGCACGGCAGAGTCAGCAGAATCAATAAGATCCTGGGCCTGCAGCTTTCCAGAGAAGAAATGGTGAAGTATTTCGAAAGCCTGGAAATGAAGGTGGAAGGCGAAGGCGATGACATGTACGTCACTGCGCCGACCGTGCGTCAGGATATTGAAATTGAAGAAGATCTGGCGGAAGAAGTTGCCCGTCTTTATGGATATGACAGAATTCCGGTGACCATTCCGAGAGGAAACAATGAATCCGGACAGACTTATGAGAGAAGCATCAAGGATCTGGCCAGAGATACCCTCTGCGGCCTGGGTGCAACGGAGATCCAGACCTATTCCTTCGTCAGCCCGAAGGGCGTGGACAATGTGCGGATCGATGAAGACTCCTGGGAAAGATGCTTCGTGAAGATTCTGAACCCGCTGGGAGAAGATACTTCTGTGATGCGGACCATCCTTACGCCGGCTATGCTGGAGGTTCTGGGAAGAAACTATTCCAGAAACATCGAAGCAGTCAGAGCTTTCGAGATCGGAAATACCTTCACGGCCAATCTGATCGACCCGAAGGGACTGCCGGACGAGCAGGATAATCTGTGCATCGGCCTCTATGGCGGCGGTGCGGACTTCTTCTATCTGAAGGGCATGGTGGAAGCACTGCTGTCCAAGCTGGGTATCCGGGATCTGGAGTTCATCGCCGAAAGTGAATACGGCGTATATCACCCGGGACGCTGTGCCCGCATCGTGGCCCATCACGATGTGGAGCTGGAAAGCGGTCCGGCTGTGGAAGAAGTGGAACTGGGCATCATGGGTGAAGTGCATCCGCAGGTTGCTGACAAGTATGGCATCGGCACCCGGTGCTATGCGGCAGAGCTCATGTTCAATACTGTTACGGAGCTGGCAGATCTGGAGAAGGTATTCGCTCCGCTGCCGAAATATCCTGCAATGACCAGAGATATCGCACTGCTGGTAGACGAAGATGTGACCGTGGGAGACATGGAAGCAGTCATTCGCGAAGCAGGCACTGAGATTTTGAGAAACGTAAAGCTGTTTGATATATACAGAGGAAAACAGGTGGAAGAAGGAAAGAAGAGCGTGGCCTTCAATCTGACTTACCGTCATAATGACAGGACTCTGACCGATGAAGATGTGGCAGCTGCCCACGGCAGAGTGCTGGAAGCACTGAAAGATAAACTGGATGCCGTACTGAGAGACATGTAGGAGAACGATCATGGATGAAGCAGGAGCCAGAGTAAAGGTCCGGATCTACGGTCAGGACTATACCATCGCAGGTGACAGGGACGAGGAAACCATAAGGGAAATTGCATCCTATGTGGACGGAAAAATGCGTGAGGTGGGCAGAAATTATGCCAGCAACGCACAGGGATCCCTGGCCGTGCTCGCCGCCATCAACGTGGCAGACGAGTATTTCAGTGCGAAGGAGCAGATTGCGGAGCTGACCGCTGCCAGAGAGCAGCTGGAAAAAGACGCCCAGCATTATCTGAAAATGTGGGACGAGGCGAAAAAAAGCTTTCTCCAGTACAAGGAGAGCGCAGCCCGGACCAATGAAGAAAAAAAAGAGGCGGAAGAGAAATACCGCCAGCTGCAGGATAAATGCAGCGAGTTTGAAAATTCCTTCTTTGACCTTCAAATGGAAAATATCAGACTGAAAAGTGAACTTGATAAGTACAGGAGAACGGATGAATAAGAAGACATTCCAGGTGCTGGAGTATGACAAGGTCATTGACATGCTCCGGCAGCAGGCCGGCTGCGAGATGGCGAAGGAGATCATCGGCAGGTTCCGGCCGGATACGGATGTGCACCGCATTCGTGAGCGCCTCGGGGAAACCAGCGAGGCGGCGGCGGCCATCATCCATAAGGGGGCTGCACCCCTGGGGCAGATTTATGATATTGATCCTGCCCTGCATTTTTGCAGAAAAGGCGGCAGTCTGACCATGCGTCAGCTGCTGCAGGTACTGTATAACATCCGGGTGGCCGAAAACGTGGCCACCTGGTTTAAAAGCGATCTGCCGGAACTGCCTGCTTTGCAGGCCATGGCTGAGGTGCTGGTCACCTTTCCACGTCTGGCGGACAACATCGACCGCTGCATTTTATCCGAGGATGAGATGGCGGACAGCGCATCGCCGCAGCTTCGCGACATCCGGAGGAACATCGTCCGGCAGAATGAAGCCATTCGAAGCCGTCTGTCCCAGATCATCGGGTCCAGTGAGAACAAGACGTATCTGCAGGATGCCATTGTGACCATGCGGGACGGCCGCTATGTGGTGCCGGTCAAGGCAGAACACCGGGGCAGGGTCAGCGGCATCGTCCATGACCAGTCATCCACCGGCGCCACCCTGTTCATTGAGCCTCAGGTCATCGTGAATCTGAACAATGAACTGCGGGAGCTGGAACTGGCAGAGAAGGCGGAAATTGAACGGATCCTGGCAGAACTGTCGGGAAATGTGGCAGAGCATTTTCACGACCTGCGAAACAATCAGAAGCTTCTGACCAAGCTGGATGTGATTTTCGCCAAGGGGAAGCTGTCCGTCATGATGCGGGCAGAATGTCCTGTCATCAATGACAAAGGATATATCGATCTGAGACAGGCACGCCATCCTCTCATCGATAAGAAAAAAGTGGTGCCGATTCACGTGGCGGCAGGCGGCAGCGCCGGTTATTCGACGCTGGTGGTGACAGGACCCAATACCGGCGGCAAAACCGTCACTCTGAAAACCGTGGGGCTGCTGGCCATGATGGCCCAGAGCGGACTGCATATTCCTGCGCTTTCCACCAGCCAGCTTCCGGTATTCCGAAACATTTTCGCCGATATCGGCGATGAGCAGAGCATCGAGCAGAGCCTGTCCACCTTTTCTTCCCATATGAAGAATATCGTTCATGTGGTGGATGAGACCGGACCGGATACGCTGGTGCTTCTGGATGAGCTGGGGGCGGGAACCGATCCGACGGAAGGCGCGGCACTGGCCATCGCCATTCTGGAACGTCTGCGCAGGCAGGGAGCCACAACCATCGCAACCACCCATTATAACGAACTGAAAAAATACGCCCTTTCCACCAGCGGTGTGGAAAACGCTTCCATGGAATTTAACGTGGAGACCCTGAGTCCCACATATAAACTGTCTATCGGTATTCCGGGAAAATCCAACGCTTTTGAAATTTCCAGGAAGCTGGGACTTCCGGATGACATCATCGAACGTGCCGGAGCCCTCATCGAGCGGGGCGACATGGAGTTTGAGGATGTGATTTCAGCCATTGAGGCGGACCGGAAGAAAGCCGAAGCTGAACGGGATGAGGCCATTGCTCTGCGGGCTTCTGCAGAGAAGATGAAAGCTGAACTGGAAAAGCAGCAGGCGGCCCTGGAAAAGCAGAAAAAAGAGATTCTGGAGAAAGCCAGGGAGGAAGCCCGCTTCATCATGCGGGATGCAAAGGACACCGCTGCGGAGGTCCAGAAGGAACTGAAGGAACTGGCGAAACTGGACAGCCTGGGAGAGCGGACGAAACGGTTCGAGAAGAGCCGGAAAAAGATCCGCGAAAAAGACAGCGAATATGCCCAGCGGCGCACCATACGGGAAGTCAATAACGAGAATCCGGTCAGCGCGGCCGATCTGAAGGTGGGAGACCGGGTGAAGCTTCTGACACTGGATCAGAACGGTGAGATCCTGACTCTGCCGGATGAAAAAGGCGATCTGATGGTGCAGGTGGGCATCATGAAGATCGGCGCCAATCTGAAGGACCTGGTGCTGATCAATGACGGCACCAAAAAGAAAAAGAAACCGGCAGGTGCCGGCGGAAGCGGAAGATATGGTTCCATGTATAAGCAGAAAGCCATGTCCATCTCCATAAACTGCAATGTGCAGGGACAGAATCTGGAAGACGCCTGCTTCAACGTGGACAAGTATCTGGACGATGCGTATATGGCGGGTCTGAAGGAAGTTACCATCATTCACGGCAGAGGAGAGGGTATTCTGAAGGACGGAATCCGGAATCTGCTGAAACGCCACAAACATGTGGCATCCTTCCGCAAGGGCGGATATAACGAGGGCGGCGAAGGCGTCACCATCGTCAAACTGAAGGAGTAAGAAACATGTATATCATAAGCAGCTGCCTGCTGGGGCATAACTGTAAATATAAC
This sequence comes from Bacillota bacterium, assembly GCA_029219125.1. Classification (GTDB taxonomy): domain Bacteria; phylum Bacillota; class Clostridia; order Peptostreptococcales; family Anaerovoracaceae; genus RGIG7179. Next base: position 3,431 of record JAQXSU010000297.1, on the reverse strand, counting down.
GGCGGCAACAACCGCTGCCAGGAAGTCATCGATTTCTGTGAGCAGAAAAAATATGTGGTTGTCTGTCCGGAAAGCGCGGCCAAGCTGCCGTGTCCCCGTCCGCCGGCCGAGCGGCAGGGCAGGAGAATCATCGATAAAGAGGGAAAGGATCTGACAGAAGCCTTCGAGAAAGGTGCGGAACTATCCTTCGGAACCTGCCGGATGGCAGCAGACTGCAGCGGAGAAGCGCTGGAAGGTGCGATTCTGAAAGCAAACAGCCCGTCCTGCGGCTGCGGGAAAATCTACGACGGCACCTTCACCGGTACACTGACGGAAGGAGACGGCGTTTTCGCACAGATGCTGCGGGAAGAGGGTATTCCTGTCATCAGCGAGAAGGATACAGCCCGGATCAGAGAATGGCTTGCACAGGACAAGTAAGCCGGGAGAGTATATTTTGGGAAGTACATGCGCACAGCATGGGAAATAACGAGGAGAGACAAAAAAATGGTAAACTTTAAAGAAGAAATCAGCAAGCTGATCGCAGAGCAGGTCCAGGATCTGACTGCAGAGGAAATCCAGTCCATGATCGAAGTGCCGCAGGATGCCAAAATGGGAGACTATGCGTTCCCTTGCTTCAAGCTGGCCAAAACCCTGCGGAAAGCGCCGCCTCTGATTGCCAGAGGCATTGCGGAAGCCATCAGCGGAAATGCCATGTTTGAGAAGGTAGAGCAGGTCAATGCGTATGTAAATATGTTCATTTCCAGAGAAGAGTTCGTGGGTGATGTGGTTTCCGCAGTTCTCGCAGAAAAGGAAGACTACGGCAAGAGCAACGTGGGAGAGGGAAAGACTGTCATCGTAGAGTATTCTTCCCCGAATATCGCCAAGCCGTTCCATATCGGCCATATCAGAAGCACCGTCATCGGCAACTCCATCAACAAAATCTACAGTGCCCTGGGTTACAACGTGATCCGGATCAATCATCTGGGAGACTACGGTACCCAGTTCGGCAAGATGATCTGTGCTTACCGTCACTGGGGAAACAAGGAAGATGTCATCAACGAGCCAATCAAGACGCTGCTGGGTTACTATACCAGATTCCATGAAGAAGTGGAAACCCATCCGGAGCTGGATGATGAAGCCAGAGAAATCTTCACCAAGCTGGAACACGGTGAGCCGGAAGAGGTGGAACTGTGGCAGTGGTTCCGTGATGAATCCCTGAAGGAATTCAACCGGGTGTATAAAATGCTGGGCATTGATTTTGACTCCTACAATGGTGAAAGCTTTTATTCCGATAAAATGCCGCGTTTCGTAAAGGAACTGGAGGAGAAGGGACTGCTGGAAGAATCCCAGGGTGCTCACGTGGTAAACCTGGAGAAGTACGGTCTGGGCGTGGCCCTGATCACCAAGTCCGACGGTTCCACTCTGTATATCACCAGAGATATTGCAGCTGCTGTTTACAGAAAGGAAACCTACAATTTCTATAAAAACATCTACGTGGTGGCGTCTCAGCAGAATCTGCACTTCCAGCAGTGGATTCAGATTCTGGAACTGATGGGCTATGAATGGGCCAGAGACTGCGTCCATGTGCCGTTCGGCCTGGTAAGCCTGGAAGACGGTACCATGTCCACCCGTCACGGCCGTGTGGTATTCCTGGAGGATGTTCTGAACCGTGCAGTGGATCAGACCCGGGAAATCATCAAAGAAAAGGGCGTGGCTACCGATAACATCGATGAAACCGCCAAGCAGGTGGGTATCGGCGCAGTAATCTTCAATGAGCTTTCCAACAACCGGATCAAGGACTATGTGTTCTCCTGGGATAAGGTGCTGGATTTCAATGGCGAGACCGGTCCATATGTACAGTACACTTATGCGAGATGCGCCAGCGTGCTGCGGAATGCAGGAGAGAACGCTGTGGCGAAGGCAGGCCAGGCAGATGCAGTGAAGGCATCCTACCTCACCAGTGAAAGTGCATTCCAGCTGGCAAGACTGCTGTACAAGCTGCCGGAAGTGATCCGGGAAGCCGGCGATAAGTATGAACCATCCATCGTAACACGGCATATTGTGGATATCGCACAGAGCTTCAACCGCTTCTACCACGATGAACACATTCTGGTGGACAACGAAGAAGAAAAGACAGCCAAACTGGCTCTGGTACTGTCTGCCAAGACGGCAATCCGGAACGGTCTGGCTCTCCTGGGCATGGAAGCTCCGGAAAGAATGTAGTGACGCAGATAATAGGAGAAAAAACGTATGCGCTATGTCGGAAACATTTACAGGCCTCCCAGCGAGGCGTACAGCCTGCTGGTGCAGGTGACCATCGGCTGCTCTCACAATAAATGTACCTTCTGCAACATGTATAAAGACAAACAGTTCCGCGTGCGGAACCCGCAGGAGGTACTGGAAGACCTGGCCTGGGCCCGTGAAAAATACAGGCGTGTAGACCGGATCTTTCTGTGTGACGGCGATGCCCTCTGTCTTTCCAACCGCAAGCTGCTGGAAATTCTGGACTACATCCGGGATCATTTCCCGGAATGTGAAAGGGTCACCAGCTACGGACGTGCACAGGATGCGCTGCGCAAGTCCGATGAGGAGCTGCAGGAGCTGCGGGCACACGGCCTGTCCATGATCTATCTGGGCGCTGAGTCGGGAAGCCAGCGGGTCCTGGATCAGGTGAAAAAGGGCGAAACCAGAGAAGAACTGATCACCGGTGTGCAGAAGCTGGAAAATAACGGCCTGGCAACCTCGGTGACCTTTATCAGCGGTCTGTCCGGTCAGGACGGATGGGAGGAGCACGCCATTGAAAGCGGGAAGATGATTGCGGAAATGAATGCTTCTTATGTGAGCCTGCTGACCCTCATGGTGGAGCCGCCTGCACCGATGCTGGATGATATCCGGAGCGGAAAGTTCCGGTACCTTACACCGGAGCAGGTGCTGAAGGAGACCTGCCTGCTGCTGGATCATGCACGGCCTGAAAAGTCCTGCGTATTCCGCAGCAATCATGCATCCAATTATGTTTCCCTGCGGGGAAATCTGCCGGAAGACAATGACCGGCTCATCGGCGAACTTCACCGCTGTATGAAGAATCTGGGCATGCTGAAGGACGAACGGTTCCGGATGCTGTAACTGTAACGCTGCGATGGCCGGGCAGCAGTGCTCCGGCCATCGCTTTTCTGAATATTGAAATAAGATCGAAGATCGTAAGAAAGTATGAAGATTTTACTGACAAGTCTGAATTCCAAATATGTCCATTCCAATCTGGCGCTGAAATACCTTTATACGGTGGCGGCGGGGGAATACAGCGATGTGGAGGTCCGGGAATTTACCATCAACCAGGACCTGACTTATATTTATACGGAACTGATCAGAGCAAACTATGATATGGTTTGCTTTTCCTGTTACATATGGAATATTGAAAAGATCAAACAACTGGCGTCCGACCTGAAAAAAGCCCG
>JAQXSU010000296.1 GCA_029219125.1 Bacillota bacterium | reverse complement strand
GAATGACTGCGAGCTGGCCTGTGATGCGGCGACCATCCGGCGGCTGGGAGAAGAAGAACGGGCTGACTACGGACGGACCCTGATCGAGATGACAAGGCCGGGACGAAATGTTTTGCTCATAAACGCCACCACCATGACGGGCAGCAGATACGCCCTGAAAGAAAGAATCGAAATGATCGCAAAGAAGCCGAAGATGGCGGTTTTTACCCTGATCGCGGTGATCCTGCTTGTCGCTGCGGCAGTGCTGGTGACTTTCACCGGTGCCAGCAATGATGCCTTTTATGAATGGCTTCAGAATACCGATGTATCGCAGATCGAAAAGATGGAGGTGATACAGTGGCGTGGAGACGGAGCCCTGTTCAGCATGAGTGCGGAAGTGGGCAACATGGTTTCTGAAAACAATGAAACAGAGGGGGAACTGATTCGGCTGCTGCGAGGGATACAAAAATCCGATTTGGAATATAGTAAAACCCCTTATCCGGGGACTGCAGGGGATGGATTGATGCTATCGATTCGAGATGAAAGGAAAAAAACGGTTCAGGGGGTGTGCTTCTCCCTGATAGACGATGGCAGACTCTTCGTAACGTTTGATGTGGAAACGGAGATGGAACTATGCGGAACGGATGAGGCAGGTGTCGGCTGGTGGGTGGACAGTCCGGAACTGACTACATTCATTGAAGAGAAGCTCGATGAAAAGGCACCGGAAATGGAGGAGCGGGTTATAACCTTCCTGCAGACGGTGGAGGCAGAATATCTGGATCAGTGGTACGATGAGATCCAGCGGACAGACATGATGAAAATCACTGCTTGCCTCCATCGGATAGCTGCCGAAGAATCTTCCGTCAAACCGGAAACACTGCCTACGGAACAATGGAAAAAGTATTTTTCAGTAAATGCTAGAACAGCGCCTGCTGCAGAGGATATAAATGTATTGTCTATCGGATGCGGTACAGAGCAGAATATCGTCAGAATTAGCTGTAGTTCAAATCGGGGAGGCGGCGTGATCTACTACGACGACATAGAACTCTATCAACTGATTCGGAACTCCGAGAATGCGGAAACGGATCTGATGTCGTTTCTAAAAACGGTGCAGGCGGCGGATTTTGATAGGGATTACCTGATAGGAAACGTCAGCTTCGAGGAACTGGTGGAAGTGCTGAATCAAGTGACGGAAGGAGAAATAATCTCGACACCGGAGCAGCCGGAGACGCAGTACTGGCGGATTGATGCATTCCTGAAAGCGTCGCCTGAAGAAGAAGATTCTGATGAAGAACCGAGACGGCAGATATCTCTTTCCTGCGGTCTGGAAGAGAATCTGGTCGAAATAGAGTATTACAGTGGTGCGGGTGCTTCCGAAAGAATGGCATTCCATGATGAGACCCTGTATCAGCTGGTACGTCATTCAAGGGATTATGAGGAGATTGTCGATCCCGAGGCATACGAGAAATTTGCAGACATTCTGGTGCCGCAGATGGAATTTCATCTGAACAGCATGTCAGAGGCCAATCGAAGCTTCTATGGTTACGAGCTGACTTTGTTTTACCGGATCGGTGAATATGAAGAAGAGGATGGCAGCCGGGTGGAACTGTATGATTTCGATTATGCCCTGTTGACTGATGACGTTGAAAGCATAATGTGGGCAGGCGGCATGTATCTTGACAGCCAGTGTCGACTGCATGGCTTCAACGGAGGAGGTCAGTTTGCGGTGCGTTATCGGGGTGAAAAAATGACAGCAACAGCGTTCATGGGAAATGATTTCGGGGTTTCTTCCGCAGACTTCGAAAACAAAGAGGCACTGGAATGGATCAAAGAACGCCTGAAAAATGCACTGGATCTGGCAGAATAAAAAAAGTTGGGTGAGAAAAAATGGATATTCAAAATGTATTGAACGATGCGGTGAAATACGCCGCAGAACGGATGGAAGGCGGGAAACCGGCGGCATATATTCCCGAGCTTGCGAAGGAAGATCCCCGGCGATTGGGTGCCTGCATTTCCATGGTGGACGGCAGGAGCTTTACTGCAGGGGACTGGGATCATGATTTTACCATGCAAAGCATTTCCAAAACCATCACATTGATTATGGCACTGGAAAAGCTGGGTGAGGACTATGTCTTTTCCAAAGTCGGTGTGGAGCCGACGGGGGATTCGTTCAATTCCATCGTAAAACTGGAAACCAGAACGCCCCATCCGCTGAATCCCATGATCAATGCGGGAGCCATTGCAATCTCCAGCTGCCTGACAGGCGCCGGATATTCCTTTGAGGACTATCTGAATACGGTGCGCCAGCTGTACGGCAGGAGCGCCATCACGCTGAACGAGAATGTTTACCTGTCGGAAAAGAAGGCCGGAAACCGGAACCGGGCCATGGCCTATCTGATGGAAAATGACAAAGTCCTTGACTGCGCTGCAGAAGAGGCATGTGATCTGTATTTCAGAGCCTGCTCCGTGAATGTCAATACCCGGGATCTGGCCCGGTATGCAAGGCTTCTTGCCAATAACGGAACGGATCCGGAAACAGGCAGGCGAATCATTGACGGCAGAATTGCTCGTATTGTGAAAACGCTGATGATTACCTGCGGCATGTATGACGCTTCCGGATATTTCGCTCTGAATGTGGGGCTGCCTGCCAAGTCCGGTGTCGGCGGAGGCATCATGGCCACGCTGGAGAAGAAGGCGGGCATTGCCGCATACAGTCCGGGACTGGATGCGAAGGGAAACAGCATAGGGGCATATTATGTACTGCAGTATTTATCCGAAAAACTGTCGATGCATTACTTCTCTGCGGAGGAATGCCTGATCTGAAGAAACTGCGAAAAGAATATGCGACATTCACAATACGTTCTGCTTCACAACGTATAATAATTATGATATAATAATATCACAAAAAAGATACAGAGGTGATATTGATGATTATTAAAGCATCCGCTGCATTAAGAAATGATTATGCTTCCATTTCCAACTTAGCAAAAGAAACCCTGGAACCAATCTACATTACAAAGAATGGGGAAGGGGATTTGGTTGTTATGAGCCTTGAAGCCTTCGAAAGGCGAGAACAAATCTTGAAACTGCGAGCGAAGGTTTTGCAGGCTGAGCAAGAACGAATTGAGGGGGCAGAAACTTTAACCATTGCAGAAGCAAGAGAAAAGCTGAGGGAGAGACGCTGTGAGTTATAAGGTTAAAATCCTTCCAACCGCCTGGGAAGATCTCAAGCAGATTGAAGACTGGTACTATATGCAGTTCAATTTGGAAACAGCCTTAACAGTATCAGATAATATCCTGAATCATATTGAACGTCTTGAAAACTTTCCGTATTCCGGATCCCTGACACCGGATGATTGGTTAAATGAGATAGGCTACCGGATGGTAATCTGCAAAAATCATGTGGCCATTTATCGAATCATCCGGGAAACAATATTTATTTATCATATCGCAGATACCAAGACAGAATATACAAAACTCTTTTACTAGGAAACAGGAAGCGTCAGCTTGAGAGAAGCTTTAGATCAAGGAGGGGAAACGATGGTTGAGATTGTATTCAGTGAAAGCGCCTGCGCCTGTCTGAAAGAGGCGTATTCTTATGGCAGAGGACCTTATCCTGAC
>JAQXSU010000295.1 GCA_029219125.1 Bacillota bacterium | reverse complement strand
CTCCCCTTCTTTTTCTGCAGTTCTTTCATAGGATTCCTTAAATTCATGTTCTTCTCCGTTGACCCACATGGAAAACTGCAGACCGGTATGGTAGTCCTCCAGCAGAAAATAATCACAGTAAAGATATTTCATGTTGATCTGGATCAGATCCATCACGCGAAGCAGCCTGGTCTGCTCCGGTACGCCGTTTAACAGAATGCGAAGATAAACCTCATAGCTTTCCCCCTCAAGGACAGAAGGGGTAATGTACCTTTTCTCCGAATCCGGTATCTGCTCCATGGCATTTTCCAGTGTCATTGCCCAGCTGCTGTCGGATTTGATCAGCGGCACAGGCTTGTCATCACAGAGGAGCCGCAAGTCATTTTCCGCCTCGGCAAAGGCCCAGAGTTCCAGCAGAACGCCCTGGGTAATCACTGCCTCCGGCCCCGGCGTCATAACCTCTGCCAGGGCCAGGGCAGCTTCACGCTTTTCCGGCGATGCGTAAAGGTATGCAAGGTTTAGCAGATTTCGCATCACAATCAGCTTCTGCCTCACCTTCTTTCGTGCCTTCTCATCGTCTGGTTTTCCGCAGATGATGTATTCAATCTCATTTCGGAAATAGGTATCTCCCAGATCCCCGGTACTTCTGTAATGCTGAAAATAGGTAACAATATACTGGTTTACCATCGAAGAACCAAGGATGGCGGAGAGTCCCTTTCCGCTTTTGATCTGCGAGACCAGACCGGTGACGTCTGCATCTCCCCCGTTTCCGGCGGAGGGCAGGCTGTCCAGGATCCAACGGCTGGTTATGGTTCTGCCGCCGTAAGAACTTCCGACAGCCCCGGTTTCTCCCGAAGTCCCGGATGTCCCTGCATTCTCTGTTTCTGCCCGATGCAGACCGTGGGGTCTGCTTCCGAACAGAACCGCATCTGTCATCTGCTGTTTCAGCTGCTCCGGTTCTGTCAGCCTGTAACCATCCAGGCTGCAGACCGAACCGCCATATTCTATGTATGCTTTTTCACCGAAGGTATAGTCTGCGTAAGAATCCAGCTTTCGTTCCACAGTAACGGTATCACCATAAAACCCAAAGAGTCCGTACCTGTCTTTCAGGTTCAGGTCATACTCTGCCAGAATGCTGGTTCCCCACAGTCTGCCGAAATCCTCTGCCGTACTGTAGATTGCAAGATCACCCGCGGCGGAAAGCACCGCCCATATCAGGATCAGCATTGCGCTGAACAGCAGCACGATCTGTACGGTAAAGGATCCCCTTCGGTTTCTCATTGCTCGCTCACCTCCTTTCCTGCATCCAGCAGCCGGTCATGAAGACGGACCACATCCGTCTCTGAAAGCTGGTACAGTTCCTGCCGCCTGCTCTCATATCCTCTGGTCTGCTCCGTCAGATCCGCATAAAACGACATCATGAGTCCGATGAGCCCTGCCATGATCAGAATGGTAAGGGGCAGCACCATCGTCGCTTCCACCATCTGACTGCCCCGCCTGTTCCTAAAACTTCGCATTGCTCAGGGATGAAAAGGTGTTGTCCACAAAATCTCCGATCTGTGACTTGAATACAAGCCCCAGAGTCACGGCAATTGCCACCAGAATGGCTACCTGGACCATTTCCATTCCCTGCCGGTTTACAGGTACCAGCCCGGTACACCGACGGAGCACAGTCCTGCATGTCATAAACTTTTTCTTCATTTTCTTTTCTCCTTTCCCGGCTTTCGCCGCATTATCCCATCTGCATCATGGCAGGTCCCGCGGTTACCAGCAGAAGGGCCATGAGAAGCAGACCCAGGGGAAAACTCATTTTGCTTTCACCAATTCGGATTTTTTCCAGGGCAAGTCTTTTTCTCTCCTGCCACAGGTGATTTCCCTCCAGCTCCAGCTTTTCCCACAGATCTGTTCCTTTATCCAGATTTTCCATCATGATCCCCGCTGCGCGGGTCAGCTCTTTCACGCCGCTTTCCCTGCTGAACCGGTAAAACAACGCCACCACATTTTCTCCTGTCTCCAGGCTGATCTCATGCAGCCTGCAGATTTCCCGCATGAAGGGTTTCTGTGCAGACTCCGGCATAGTCTCATAGCTCTCTGCAATCCTGTGGAAAGCTGTCTGCAGAATCATGCCGCTTCCAAGGAGCAGAAGAAGCTGGCTTAAAAACACGGGAAGCTGCATGATATAGTCTCTGCGGCGCATTTCCATCTCGTTTTTTATCCTGTTCTTCTTAAAATTCAAACCGGTTCACCCTTTCCATCAGCAAAACAGATGCTGCCACCAGACCCAGGGCTGCGGTGGAGACCATCGTCCCCGCAGAAGATGCTGTAAGCGGCTCCAGAAAGTCGGGGGAGCTGATTTTGAGAAACAGCAGCAGTGCGAAAGGAGAAAGCATGATGATCCTCCCTTCAAACTGCTTCTGCGCCATCAGCGTATGGAGCTCCCGCTCCAGGTCAATCCGGTCTCCAATGATGCCTGTGGCCCGGTCGATGGCCTTCACCAGGTCGGCTCCTGACGTCCGGCAGTTCTCGTAAACCATGACGAAATCCACAATATCCTGCAGTCCGCTTCGCCCCGCAAAATCCTTCAGCACATCCAGATCTCTCGCATTGCCTTCTTTCATCTGCCGGACCATGGCAGCAAGCTCCCGCATGATCAGGTCTTTTTCGTCATAGGTTCCTTTCCAGAAGTCCATGGATTCCTCCAGTGCCTGTGCCATGCTTCGCCCCACGGAAACCGCAGAGGATATGGAATAGAGCACATCCCGGAACTGCAGCAGC
>JAQXSU010000294.1 GCA_029219125.1 Bacillota bacterium | reverse complement strand
AACCTGCGGGAAGCCTTCAAGGAATGGCTGGAATACAAGGATGACGGCGAAGAGTCACGCAAAAAAAGCGAAAAGGTGCTGGCTGCCATCGAAGAGATGACCACCAGCGACAGTGTCATCATCAGCCTCTGTCAGCGGATTGTGGATTTGAAGGATTACCTGGTAAAGAAGTCCATCTGGGCCATCGGCGGCGACGGCTGGGCCTATGACATCGGATACGGTGGTCTGGACCACGTGCTTGCCTCCGGAGAGAACATCAATATTCTCGTGTTCGATACGGAAGTCTACTCAAACACCGGCGGACAGGCCTCCAAGGCCACACCGGCAGCTGCCATCGCCAAGTTCTCTGCCTCCGGCAAACGAATCAAAAAGAAGGATCTGGGCATGATGGCCATGTCCTATGGCTATGTGTATGTGGCCCAGGTGGGCATGGGTGCGGACAAGCAGCAGCTGATGAAAGCCATCACCGAAGCTGAAGCCTATGACGGTCCGTCTCTGATCATCGCTTACGCGCCATGTATCAACCACGGCCTGAAAAAAGGCATGGGCAAATCCCAGGAGAATACCCGGGATGCAGTGGCTTCCGGCTACTGGAATCTGTACCGCTACAATCCGGAGCTGAAAAAGATCGGCCGCAATCCGTTCACCCTGGATTCCGACGCACCGACCGCAAGCTTCCGCGATTTCATCATGGGACAGGTGCGCTATTCCTCCCTGGCCAAGGAGTTCCCGGATATCGCCGAAAAGCTATATGAAATGACCGAAGAAGACGCCCGTCAGCGGTACGAAGGTTACCGAAAGCTGGCAGAAATGGAATAGTTATTCCACGAAAATACCACGAAAATACCCCGACGTTGTAAAACGCCGGGGTAAAATTTCAGTAATAAAACAGCAGCAGTCGGTGAATACCGCAGGAAATAACGGGTATTCTACAACTATAAGACATTGTTTGCATCCGGCACAGTGCCGGAAAAGGAGGATATGATGGCTGAGAACAACTTACAAATGCGCAGAGCGGATTTTGAGAAGAAAGTAATGGAAGAAAAGCAGACCGCCCTCATCGAGTTCTGGGCCCCGTGGTGCAGCCACTGCCGCCGGATTGCCCCGCTTTTTCAACAGATGGCAGAGGAAAAATCGGACAAGCTGCTCTTCGGCCAGATCAATGTGGATGAAGAACGAGACCTTGCCCGTCAGTATGGCATGACCGTCATTCCGACCCTGCTTCTGTTTCAGGGCGGACAGGTCCAGGGCTCCATTACGGCACCCGGTTCCATCGCCCAGATCGAAGACTTCATCAGGCAGTTTGTATAAAAGGTATGGCCATGGGGAAAACAGATGCACCGGTATATGACCTGCTGATAATCGGCGGCGGGCCGGCAGGATACACGGCAGCCATCTACGGCGCCCGCGGAGGGCTTTCCGTTCTGGTATTGGAACAGCTTTCGGCAGGCGGCCAGATGGCCCTCACATCCCAGGTGGACAACTATCCGGGATTTCTGGAAAGCACAGACGGTTTTCTGCTGGGAGAAACCATGCGGAAACAGGCGGAACAGTTCGGCGCGAATACAAAGCTTGCGGAAGTCCGTGCCCTGAGCCTTGCTGGGCCGCTGAAAATTGCAGGGACCAGCAGCGGCAGATTCTATGGCCGTGCTCTGATTTTTGCTGCCGGCGCCATGCCGCGGAAGCTGAACCTGGCTGGGGAAGAAGCGCTGACCGGACGGGGCGTCCATTACTGCGCTGCCTGTGACGGCATGGCCTACCGGAATCAGACGGTCATGGTGGTCGGCGGCGGCAACAGCGCCGTAGAAGATGCGCTGCAGCTTTCCCGCCTGGCGAAAAAGGTGATTCTGGTCCACCGCCGTGACGCCCTTCGTGCAGAAAAAATCATGCAGGATGCACTGGAGGCAATGCCAAACGTGGAATATGTATGGAACAGTACCGTCACTGCCCTCCATGCCGGCGATTCCGGCAGGCTTACCCATGTCACTTTGCAAAATCTGTCCTCCGGCGTCTTTTCTGACGTCCCGGTGGATGGCCTTTTCGTCAGTATCGGCAGGCAGCCAGCGTCGGAACTGGTCCGCGGTCAGGTGGATCTGGATCCGGCCGGCTATGTGCTTGCCGATGAAACTACCCGGACTTCTGTCCCAGGCGTCTTTGCGGCGGGAGACGTTCGGACCAAGCCCCTGCGTCAGATCGTCACTGCGACCGCTGACGGCGCTGTGGCTGCATATTTTGCCCAGAGCTATCTGGATCATCATTTATTTTCCAGAAATCACTTGAAATGTTTCTGGTAGAATGCTATTATAGATATGTAAAAGGAAAGCACCCACTCCAAAGTGGATGCTCCGAGCTTAGACGATGGATTGTCCTTATGGACGACGCCTATCCTGTGGACCAGACAGGATAGGCATTTTTACTTTCGCTTGTTTCTCTTATCGATAAAGGCAAGCAGCGCAACAATTAAACTGCCGAAGGACATCAGTATAGCCAATATCCCTATAAAAATCGAAATGATTTCATAAGCTGTCATCGTCGCCACCTCCCTTCCTATGTATTCCGGCAAACCGGTGTTCATAAACCCGGGAGGTTACCACCCTGTCATGGGTACTTTCCGCAGAAATATTATAACAGGTAGTAATCCTGGCAACAATATATAATAAGGACAAAAAAATTCAGCACCTCGACTCAGACAGTGGGGGTGCTGTTTTTCCTCTTCATCAGCCACCAGCTGAATCCGGCACCGGCAAGCAGAATCAGGCCGTACTTGTCCCAGGTTTCCGAGGTGCTGCCACTTGACCGGCTTCTGGAGTTTCCGCCATTGGAATGTGCTGGCTGCTCCTTTCCATCCCGGTCCCAGAGCCTGAATTGCCGGTCATAAAGATGAAAGGATACCGGCACGATCTCCATATATGGTGTACCGTCTGTTTCTATGGTCACCGTGTAGGGCACGATGCTGCCGTCCTCCAGATAGGCATGTCTGTCGTAGCAGGTAATCTCTACGGACTCCATCTTTTTCGGATAGCGGCAGGAAAAGAATACCGTCACTGCCTCTGATCCGTCTCCGCCCCCGAAGAATCCCATGGAGCCGTCCTTCAGGCTGACATCATGGACCGGCACAGAAAAATCATACAGGGTGCTTTCCACCGGTACATATCTGCCGTTGATGCCCCGCTCAAACAGGACGATGCCGTTCCACATTCCGTCGCTGCTGTTGTTTTTTTCGCCATCGCTGTTTTCTGCGCCTGCGCTCTGGCACAGCAGAACCAGGTCTCCTTTCCCGTCACAGGTCCCATCCTCACCGGGGATCTCCTGCAGTAGAACGGCTTCCAGTTCCGTTTCCGTATATTCGCTGGCAGCCCGCGCCAGAGCATCTTCTGTCCCCACTGTATCATAACGAAGGAAATAGAGTGCGACAACCAGCACCACCGCCGCGAGAAACGGTGCGAGACAACAGATTTTGCGAAGTGAATCTCTCATGGCAAGTCCTCCTTTACTCAATGATACAGGCCCGACGGCGAAAACCCACGAAAAAAATGCAGCCCAGTTCCGGCATTCTTCCCGGGTTTCATTCCTGTTCTGCACTCTTTTTCAGCTTATTCTTTGATTCTGCTCTATCCGGCAAAATCTGCAGTGCTATCTTCTGCGTCTATGCCTGGGCGTCTTCGCAGGTCTTCATGGCTTCCAGCGTCTCGGAAAGCAGCTGATCCAGCTCCCAGCCCAGCATTTCCGCACCCTGAATGATAACTTCACGGTCGCAGCCGGCCGCAAACCGTTTATCCTTGAACTTCTTTTTCAGAGACTTCAGTTCCATGTCCTGCACGCTCTTGGACGGCCGCATAAGGGCTGCCGCACCGATGAGTCCGGTCAGTTCGTCGCAGGCGAACAGCACCTTTTCCATTTCCCGTTCCGGCTTCACGTCGACACAGAGTCCATATCCGTGGGAAACGATGGCATGGATCATATCCTCTTCAATGCCGCCTTCCCGCAACAGCTCCGGCGCCTTCTTACAGTGTTCTTCCGGCCACATCTCGAAATCGATGTCGTGGAGCAGGCCAACCATCGCCCAGTAATCCGCTTCGTCGCCGTATCCCAGTTTCTCGGCGAAGTACCGCATGGTACCCTCCACCATCAGACCGTGGTGAATATGAAATTCATCCTTGTTGTACTTTTTCAGAAGTTCCAGTGCTTCTTCTCTTGTAATCATGTTTCTGCCTCTTTTCTTCTTTATGTCAGTTTCTTGTATTGTCTGTTACTGTCCGTTTGTAAGATCCGTGGATGCCTTTTTCTCCGGCAGGTTGGAAATAATCACTGCTGCGAAGATTACCGCACAGCCCATCAGTTCTCTCGGAGACATGCTTTCATGCAGCAGGATGGCACCGGAAATTACCGCAAATACGGATTCCAGACAGAGAATCAGGGATGCTGCCGTCGGATCTGCATCTGCCTGTGCCACAACCTGCAGGGTGTAAGCAACACCGCAGGACAGCACGCCGGCATAGAGAATCGGCAGCCAGCAGGCTAAAATATTTCCCAGATCCGGTGTTTCGAAAAGGAACATGCAGATGATTCCCAGCACGCCGGAAACCAGGAACTGCACGCAGGAAATCTTCACGCCGTCCGCCTTCGGTGAAAAATGGTCGATGACCAGGATATGTACGGCGAAAGCAACAGCACAGAGCAGTACCAGCATATCGCCGAACTGCAGGCTGAAGGAAGCGTCTGTCATGCAGAGCAGATACAGTCCCACTGCACCCAGTGCCACACAGACCCACATAATCGGTCTGACTTTTTTTCGGAGCAGCAGGCTGAGAATCGGTACGAATACCACATACAAAGTTGTAATAAATCCGGCCTTTCCGGCTGTGGTATAGCTGACACCGAACTGCTGCAGGCTGGAAGCAACAAACAGTGCGAGACCACAGCATATGCCGCCGATGATTGCGATTTTATCCTTTTCGAAATCAAATACCTTCTCTTCCGTGCCGTTCTGTCTGTTGTTTTTCTTCGTAAAGAAGATGATCACAGGAATCAGAACCATGCCTCCGATAAATGTACGGATGCCGTTGTAGGTGAATGGCTCAATGTAGTCCATTCCGCTCTTCTGTGCGACGAAAGCAGAACCCCAGATGAAAGCGGTCAGCAGCAGAAGAATGTTACTCTTCATTTTTTTACTCATTACTCTCTTCCTTTTCTTACAATATACTAAGCCACACAAGTATTCTATCAAAATTTCCATATAAGTGCAACATGCCCTTCCCTTTTGGAAGGGGGTTTTTTTTTCTTTCCGGCTGTGTTAAAATAAAAAACATGAGCGAATACTATGAAAGTGAGGAGCGGAATCATTATGGAACGACGTCTGGAAGAAATCTTAAGCAGTATTGAGGAACTGGGACAACTGAGTAGTCAGGCCATGGAAGAAGCGTCTGCCCGCCAGGAGGTTCTGGCCAAGCCCACAGGTGCTCTGGGTGAACTGGAGGAAATCTCCATCCGCCTTGCCGGCATCACGGGACAGGTAAAAAACGATGTGACCAGACAGGCCATTGTCATTTTTTCTGCCGATAACGGTGTGGTGGAAGAGGGCGTTGCCTCTGCACCCCAGTCCGTCACTCTGTCGCAGACCATCAATTTCACCCGCCGTCTGACCGGTGTGGGATCCATGGCCAAATATTTCGGGATCGATCTGCTGGTTGTGGACGTGGGCGTGAAAATGGAGATTCCGGAAGAACTATATCACGATGAAATGACAGAACATCAGTGCAGCGATAACGGCTGCCTGCAGGGGATTACCCGCAGGATCGTAAACCGCCGGATTGCCGACGGTACGAAAAATCTGGCCAAGGGTCCTGCCATGACCAGAGAAGAAGCACTGACTGCACTTTATACCGGTATGGAAGCAGTGGAAGCTCTGAAGCGCTGCGGTTACCAGGTCTTCGGTGTGGGCGAAATGGGCATTGGAAACACCACCACCTCTGCCTGCGTCCTGGCAGCTCTGACAGACCGGACCGGCGAAGACGTGGTTGGCCGGGGCGGCGGTCTCAATGATGAAGGCTTCGCGAAGAAGATCCGCATCGTGGATGAGGCGATTTCCCGCTGCAAAGGAAAAGATGTGATCGATATTCTGGCCGAGGCAGGCGGTTTCGATATCTGCGCCATGGTCGGCGCCTTCCTGGGTGCGGCATATTATAAGATGCCCGTGGTCATCGACGGCTATATTTCTGCCGTGGCAGCCCTGGCGGCTTCCCGCCTGGCCCCGCAGGTGACCGGCTTCATGTTTGGTTCCCACGTGTCGAAGGAAAAGGGTTATCTCATTGCCATGGACGCACTGGGCGTCAAGCCGTACTTCAATCTGGGCATGCGTCTGGGTGAGGGCAGTGGCTGTCCAATCAGCTTCAAGATCATGGAAACAGCCTGTGCTGCCATGAACGGCATGGCAACCTTCGCAGAAGGCGCCATCGATGCAGA
This sequence comes from Bacillota bacterium, assembly GCA_029219125.1. GTDB lineage: Bacteria > Bacillota > Clostridia > Peptostreptococcales > Anaerovoracaceae > RGIG7179. Next base: position 5,118 of record JAQXSU010000294.1, on the reverse strand, counting down.
CTATCTGCAGGAAGCCAAGAAAGGAAACTTCTTCTGATGAATATCTTTATCAGTGGAGGATGTAAGAACGGAAAATCCATGCATGCTCAGGAGCTTGCCCGGGATATGGCCCGTGAAAAAAACGTGCCGCTCTACTATCTGGCCACCATGATTCCTGTGGATGAGGAAGACCGTGCCCGGATCCGCCGTCATTTATCCGAGCGGGAAGGCTGGGGCTTCGACACGGTGGAGCAGGGCCGAAACATCTGCGGCTGCCTGACGCCGCAGGCACGCACCGTATCCGGCATGCCGGTGAACCCAGGCGGCGTGTTTCTGCTGGACAGCGTCACTGCACTTCTGTCCAACGAGATGTTCCCGCTGGATGGTCCCATGGATCTTATGGCGGCAGAGCGGCTGGCCGGTGAGCTGACGGAATTCGCCCGTCAGACGGGAAATACGGTCTTCGTGTCGGATTATCTGTATGCAGACGGCTGCCGGTTTGACGAGACCACGGAATGTTACCGCAAAGGCCTGGCCCTGCTGGACCGCACGCTGGCCGGTCTCTGTGACCAGGTCATCGAAGTATCCTTCGGCATGAAATACTATTATAAATAGAAATACAAATAGAAATGCGGAGCCGGCTGCTGCCGGTTCCCCGCAGGAGTGTTTACGATTATGAAACTGATTACCGGATTTTTTATGGCATGGGGAAACTTCCTCACCCTTCCCTGCCCGCTGAAGCGGTGGGACAATGATCTGAAAAACTATATGCTGGGATTTCTCCCGTCGGTAGGTCTGATCATCGGCCTGATCTGGGCCGGCGTCAGCCTGCTTCTGGCCGTGCTGCCGATTCCGTTCCTGGTAACTGCTTTCCTGCTGACCATGGTACCTTTCGTCCTTTCCGGTTTTCTTCACCTGGACGGTTTCATGGACTGCTGCGACGCAATCCTCTCCCGCCGTCCGTTGGAGGATCGGCAGCGGATTCTGAAGGACTCCCACACCGGCGCTTTCGCCGTGATCAGCTTGGTATTCTTGCTGATGGGCTTCCACGCCTTTTTCTCCAGTGCGCTGAGCATAAGCATCGATTTCGTGGATCTCTGTCTGATCCCTGCCGTCAGCCGGTCCGCTTCCGGCCTCAATGTGCTGCTGCGCCGGCCTATGGGTACCAGCCAGTATGCAAAAGGAGACGGCGCTTCGGACAACAGACAGAAAAAGAACGCAGCCTGCATCATTCTGGTTCAGCTGATTCTCTACTGCGCCGCCGGCTTGCTGCTGGCTTCACAGCCGCTTTACACCCTGGCCGTCATCGCCGCCACATTTCTGGGCAGCCTCATTGCGGTCTTCTGTGGCTGCCGTCAGCTGGGCGGCATGAACGGGGACATCGCCGGATTTGGTATCGTATGGGGTGAGCTGATGGGCGTGCTGGCCCTGGCCGTGATATAAAAAGGAGACTGCAATTATGATTCTGATTTTTGGCGGCGCATATCAGGGGAAACTGGATTATGCGCTGGAGACGTTTGATATCGCGCCGGACGATGTGTTCCGCTGCAGCCGGGACGGCGCTCTGTTCCTGGAAAAAACCGTGATCTGCGGGCTGGAGGATTTTGTTTATTCCTGCACTGCAGGCGGCAAAGAAGCCCGGGACGTGCTTGCTTCCATAAAGCCTCAGCTTCGGGACAAAATCCTCATCGCTGACGATATCTCCCAGGGTCTGGTTCCCATGGATGCCACGGATCGCGCCTACCGGGAAATGATGGGCCGGACGCTGATCTGGCTGGCACGGGAAGCTGACTCTGTTTACCGTGTTTTCTGCGGGCTGGGACAGCAGCTGAAATAGGCGTGAGATGCAGCACGAAAAGAAAGAAAGGGATCATTTTTTATGCCAATGACTTTAAACAAAGATCGAAAATCCTATATTCATTTCATCCGCCACGGTCTGACGGAAGGAAACCTCCGCAGATGGTATTACGGCTCCACGGATCTGCCGCTGGCGCCAGAGGGCATTGAAGCGTTGGTAACCCTTCGGGATGCCGGCGTGTATCCGCCGCTGGGGGATGCAGACTGCTACACCTCCGGCATGCTTCGGACGGAGCAGACGTTTCAGACCATCTACGGCGATGTGCCCCATAAGGCACTGCCTCTCATGAAGGAAATGAACTTCGGTACGTGTGAATGCAAGACCTTCGACGAACTGAAGACCATGGATTTTTTTGATGACTGGATCAACGATAAAACCGGGACCATTGCCTATCCTTCCGGCGACTCCATCGAAAGCTTCGGAGCGCGGATCCGGCAGGGACTGACAGAATTCCGGGGACTTCACCGGATGAAAGAACTGTCCCACCGCCACAGCGGAGAAGACGCAGTTTCCATCCTGGTCTGCCACGGCGGTGTGATTGCCGCTTCCATGGAAACCATGTTCCCCGGCATGCGTGCTAGCTTCTGGGAATGGATTCCGGATCCTGGCCACGGCTATACCGTTTACTTCGAAGAAAGCGAACCGGTAAGGTACGAAACGTTTTAGGAGGGCTTTATGCAGGAGGCGATGATGAACACAGACCCCAGACGAAGCATTCCAATGGATCGGTTCCTGTCAGACCTGGAACCTTTCATAAATCTCGATACACCCACCGCGGATCTGGCTGCCTGCCGGAATGCAGCGGTGTTTCTTGCTGCCCGGCTGGAAAACGCCGGGCTTTCTGTTACCCGGCATACCTGTGGTGCCGACGGGCGGCCCCTGCTGACAGCAGTGAGCCCTTCGGCAAGGCAGGATAATGCCATTTCGGAACTCCATGCAGATCATCACGACAGAAAGCCGTATGATTTTCTATTGGTGGGCCACTTCGATACGGTGTTTCCCGCAGGAACCGCAGCACGTCGCCCTTTCCGGCTGGATGCCGCAGAAGGCCGGGTGTATGGGCCGGGAACCGTGGACATGAAAGCCGGCGTACTGCTGATGATCTATGTGGCGGAATACTTGACCGTGGTTCATCCGGAGATCCGTCTCTGCCTGCTTTTAGACTGCGACGAAGAGACCGGCTCTGCCGACTCTGCCCCGTTTCTTATAGAATACGGTGAAAAATCCCACTGCGCCTTTGTCTTCGAAGGAGCTCGGAAAGCTGGTCAGTTCGTCAGTCAGCGAAAAGGCTGCCGTAAATATGAAATCGAAATCACCGGTGTGGCCTCCCATGCAGGAACCGCACCGCGCCAGGGTGCCAGCGCCATCGTGGAAATGGCCTGCTGGATCACTGCACTGGATAAGCTGAAACACTACGACCGGGGAACCTCTGTCAACATCGGCCTGGTCCAGGGCGGCACTGCCCTCAACGTGGTTCCGGACCGGTGCACGGCGAAGATGGAAGTGCGCTACACCGACGAGAAGGAAATTCTCCGGATCCAGCGCGCCATCGCCCGCCTGTCACGGAAGCCTTCCGTAGAAAACACCCAGGCTCATGTCACCTGTCTCTCCGATATGCCGCCTCTTCGGCTTTCCCCGGAAACCAGGGAGCTGATGGATCGGATGGCAGCCTACGGACGAGCACACCAAAATGAAATTGAAGCCGGCCTCCTTGATCCCATCGACTTCGTCAGCGCCGGCGGGTTATCCGATGCCAACCGGCTGGCTGCCTGCGGTATTCCGGTCATGGACGGCGGCGGCCCCGGCGGCGGCTTCCCTCACAGTGAAAAGGAATTCCTCTCCCTGGATTCTCTGCAGAAGCGCTATCAGCTCCTGACCGGGTTGCTGCCGTATTTGTACAGGCAAATGAATGCATAATGAATGAGAGCCGAATTAGAATTCGGCTCTTTTGAATAATTATTCATTTTTTTATTGTTTTCTTGAATCAACGAGACGCATGGTTTTCTTTTTTTGGCCAAAAGTTTTCTTTTTGAAAACTTTTCATCGGTTTTGGAAAACTTCACATGCTCTGTCGCCCATATTGGACAGGAATCCTCTCTCATCTAAGGTATCTTCTATGAAATCGGTCTGATTCGCGGCATATTTTCTATACTTTTTTATTCATGTTTTCCGAAAACGCTGTTTTGTTTTCTTTTTGAAAACTTTTCCGGCTTTTTGGAAAACCGGACTCATGAAATCCGGAAGTTCTACTGAATTCCCGTCACTTCGTATCCGGCTTCTTCCACGGCCGCCTTCAGCATCGCATCGGTCACGCCCTCTGCGCATTCCACAGATGCGGTGCCTGCTTCCAGATCCACGGAGGCAGTAACGCCTTCGAGGCCGTTCAGAGCCTTATCCACATGAGCCTGACAGTGCTTGCACATCATTCCTTCGATTTTCAGTACTTTTTTCATTTTCTTTCCTCCTGTTTCTGCAGGCGGGTTTACCGCCTCTTTTTCTTCGTTTTTCTTTCCAAAATCTATTTTCTCCATCGGCTTCTTTTCAGCCCGGCGGTTCCACACCACATCGGTACTGCTGCTTTCCGGATGGAAAAGATTCAGCCGCAGTGCATTGGTGCAGACGCAGACGCTGGACAGGCTCATGGCCGCTGCACCGAACATAGGATTCAGCAGCGGGCCGCCGAAGAGATACCAGAGCCCTGCCGCCAGCGGAATGCCAATGATGTTATAGATAAAGGCCCAGAACAGATTTTGATGAATATTCCGGATAGTCTGACGGGAAATGCGGATGCCCCGCACCACATCCATCAGGCTGGATTTCATCAGTACCACATCAGCCGCTTCCAACGCCACATCAGCACCGGCTCCGATGGCAATTCCCACATCCGCCCGGGTCAGCGCCGGTGCATCGTTGATGCCGTCTCCCACCATGGCTGTACTGCCCCGCTGGGAAAGTCTGCGAATCACTGCTTCCTTCTCCTGCGGCAGTACATCGGAGATTACGCCATCTACCCTGGTCTGGGCGGCGATGGCTGCCGCGGTTCTCCGGTTATCCCCGGTCAGCATGATGACCTCGATGCCCATCTGCTGCAGCTGGACGATGGCTGCGGAGCTGTCCTCTTTCACCACGTCGGCTGCTGCGATGATGCCCAGAAATCTGTCTTCCTTGGCGAAATACAGCGGTGTTTTCCCTGCTTCCGCTAGGATCTCGCCCTGCCTGCGGGCTGCCGCCGTGAGAAGACCTTTCTCTGTCATCAATACAGCGTTTCCGCCCCAGGCCAG
>JAQXSU010000293.1 GCA_029219125.1 Bacillota bacterium | reverse complement strand
TATAAACGTTAACACTTTCTTAGCAGGAATGTGATATTTCTTCAATATCAGACTTCGGAACAGGAGATAATTTATGTATAGAACTGACGGATACCGTGTAAAGGGAAATGACGCAATGTATGAGCTGGTACCGTATATCATGCCTTACCGCTATGACGCTTCCAACTGCGTGAAAGTGGACATCGACCTGTCCCTCATGCAGGATTATGTGAAGGAATGCCGAAAAAAAGGCATCAGCATGAGCCATATGAGCATCATCATCGCCGGTGCACTGCGGCTGGTTTCCCAGAATCCGTTTCTCAACCGGTTCTGCATGAACCGCAAAATCTATTCGCGGAACCATTTCTGCGTGTCCTTCGTGACGCTGCAGCCGGGCAAAACTACGGATACGGTTACCAAGATTTATTTTAATCTGGACGATGACATTTTCACCGTAAATAAAAAGGTGCAGGAAGCCATTGAACGTGCACAGCAGCCAACTTCAGAAAACGCACTGGATAAGCTGATGGCCTCTCTGCTTCGCATTCCGTTCCTGGCAGGTGCTGCAGTGGGCGTTCTGAAGTTTATCGATAAATACTTCACTCTTCCTTTTTCCATCATCGATGCCAGCCCGTTCCATACAAGCCTGTTTATCACCAACCTGGCCTCCATCCGGACCAACGCCATCTACCATCATCTGTATGAATTCGGCACCACCGGCATCTTCATCGCCATGGGCCAGCCTGTGAAAAAGCTGGTGAAGAACGGGGAGCTGGTGGAGGAGCACAAGGTCATGGAGCTGGGCATCGTCACCGACGAGCGAATTGCCAACGGTCACTATTACGGCCGCTGTTTCAAGGAGCTGAACCGCTTCTATAAAGATCCGCACATTCTGGAAAGCAAACCGGAAACCATAGTCCGCGACCCGGACGTGAAGGTTGCCAACCCTAAATTTATTGTAAAATAACAGCAAACGTAGTAAGATGGAAGCAGAAAATTCATGAAAATGAAAACCGAAATTTCATCGAACCAGGAGGATAATCAGGAAATGGACAGAAAAGAACAGGCACTTGCCTTACATAAACACGGATTTAACTGCGCCCAGTCTGTGGCATGCAGCTTCTGCAATGTCATGGGCACCGACCCGGAAACCACCTTCCGGCTGGCGGAACCCTTCGGCTTCGGCCTGGGTGCCATGGAGACCTGCGGCGTCATCAGCGGCATGGCCATGGTCGTGGGCATGAAGATGAGCGACGGCAATCTGGACGCTCCGAAAACCAAACGGGACTGCTACAAGATGATGCAGCAGCTGATCAGCGAGTTTAAGGAAAAGAACGGCTCCATCATCTGCCGCGAAATCAAAGGCGTGGACACCGGCAACGTGCTCCGCACCTGCGACGGCTGCATTGAAGACGCCGTGGAACTGCTGGACAAGCACCTGCTGGGGCTGTAACTGCGGGGCAGTGCACGGGATCGGTGCGGTATATAACCGAAAAAAGCAAAAAATCAGCGGGCCTGGATTTCTCTGCGAAATCCTGACCCGCTTTTTCATTTCAGCTCATTGTTCTATCTCGGCATTTCATCTAAACCGCGTATTCTATGCCATGCAAACCACGACCGCAAGCAGCACGATCAACACCAGCAGCGCCGGAACCCATTCCATCCCCTGGGGCAACAACAGATTGGAGTCGTTGACGACCCATATCAGCACCATGAAAGACAGCAGGATTCCCAGTCCCTGCACCGGTGAAAACATTCCCGCTGCAGTCACAAGCACAATCATCCCCAGTCCAAAAACTGCAGTCATCCAGTTCTGCATGCGCATCATGGTCCGGGGCAGGAACGGTTTTTTCTCCCGGTCCACATCAAGCCGCTGGCGCAGATTCCGTGCCGTAACCACGTTCAGAATCATTGTCATCACCATCAGAGCTGCAAATGCAAAGAAAATCACAGGCTGCATCCGTTCTCCAGCCGAAGCCAGGGATCCAGCCTGTTCCAGCATGGCTGCATACTTCATCCGCGAAATTCCCTGCCAGGCAAAACAAACTGCCATCACACCGGCGCAGACCGCTTCTGAACCAAACCGGATCTGATCGCGGACATCCACGTAGCGGACTTTGTTTTCCCGCCGCGGAATTTCCGGCTGCTGCCGCACATCTGCCTGATAGACCTCCAGTCCATCCTTTTCCACAATTTTCTCCCAGCCCTGCTCCCGGAAGGCTGTCCGCAGTTCGTCTTCCCTGCCCTTCACGCTGTCCGACAGCACCGCCACGCAAAACACCTTTTGCCCAATCTCCTCATCTTTCACGAACAGTGCCCGGTAGTCCCGCGTCAGTTTTTTCAGCCGGTAGCCCTGCGCTGCCATCTGCCGGATGAACGCCTCCGCCTCCCGGCACATGGTCACATCGAAGTACCAGTCCTTCACCACCGAATTCTTGTATATCAGTTTCTCCATCATAATCTCATCCTCCATCAAATCCCGATACAAACATTGCCCCTACAAATCGTTGTCCTACGTTCAGAATAGCAGAGGTCTCATGCACTGTCAACCGGAATCTGGCTGGGAGGGGCATCAGTGCCGGGTGGGGCATCAGTGCCGGGAGGGTGGATTTTGCGAAGTGAGCAGGGTCCGGAGGGGAATCAGAATGCCCTGAATCGTCTGCAAAATGCTGTCGGCATGGAACTCGCCGTTTGGTCCATCCATGAAAATCAGCAGATTTTTCGGTGGGTAAATGCCGTTGAGATGGTAAAGGCGCATGGTTTCCTCGTCTCGCTGTCGGTATTCTTCCTTCTGATACATTCCCTTGTTCTCAGCGTAGAAATTGAATTCCGGGATCATCGGAATGGTGAAATCCGGATATCGAACTTTCTGTGTGCCGTCATCGTCCAACAGGTACAGCTTCTTCTCATAATGGAAGGTAAACTGATTGGCGTATAGGATCTCCGCGATGTACGATTCGCCTCTGGACCGGGTCATGAGGCCGAAGGTGGTGGGGTAAATCAGCCGCTCCCGGTGGTACGGGTTCTCCGACTGGGTGAAAAACTGACCGTTTTTCTGCCACAGGTCCCTGTCTTCCGCGGGGACATCTGCGTTCCGATAGGCAGGCGGCAGGCTTGCATTGATACTGTCGAAGTCTGTGGGCAGACATGCATTCTGGTATCTCTCCCGCGCCCGCAGATTTTTCTCCAGCCGTCGGATGGCCTCCTGCAGCAACCGCTTATACTTCAGCTCGCGGATCAGCGGTCTCATGTGCCGGTTCAGATAGCGCGGCGTCGGATCATCAGGGAGTTTGTGATAATACTCGCCTCTGCCGTTCCGGTCGGTCTTGTATCGCAGGTATCCGGGCGGGCAGGCCGCCAGCCGTTCCCGGAATGTGTGGAGCAAAAACCGCTCATAGTCAATCTGTCTTTCCAGAATTTCGTATTGATCCATCTCTGTCGCCCCCTTTTCTTACTTTTCTACCATATTTTTATGGGTTTGTAAATATTTTTAAGAGAAATTGTACTTTTATTTTCACACTTTTTTCTGTGGGCGGGGCGGAATTGTTCTGCCGGAGGGGCAAACTTCGCTGCCGGAGGGGCAAACTTCGCTGCCGGAGGAGCAAACCCCCTTTTTTCGAGGCAAAAAAATTAAAAAGAAGGGGGTAACGCTGTCCGAAATTGCCTTTTTCCTGCAGAATCCGTCGTATTTTATTACATAATTTCCAGTTTTTATGCTATTATTATAAAAATCCGAACTTTTGCAAAGGGGGTACCCCCTTCTTTTGCGATTTTTGCTGCCCGATTTAGGGGGTTTGACTATGCTAAC
>JAQXSU010000292.1 GCA_029219125.1 Bacillota bacterium | reverse complement strand
AGAATGACAAACCGGCAGTGTCTCTGTCCATAAAAAAGCAAAATATTATTCCTGCAATTCGGTTGTTCATGGTATAATGTTTTCGGAAAGAAAAGGAGCGAAGAAACATTATGGATACAAACATGAAATGCAGAAACCTTTTGTTGAAAACGATCATGATGGTACTGTTTATTTTTTCAGGAATGGCGATACAGACTGCCGATGCAGATGCAGCCAGCTATGAATTTATACATGTCAGCGATTTGAAAACGGTTTCTTCTGACGGAGTGGGAAAGACCCAGCTAAAGAGCGGAGGATACATCTGGGTTGGCAAAGATTTTGATGGTGCGGATCACCATGATGTGTATTACCAGAAGAAAAAGGGCGGTGACATCTACCTGATTCTGGACTATTTCGATCTGGTTGATTACTGCGATGTAATCATCACCAACGGACAGAAGTTCTACTATGCCGATCAGGGTTATACAGATGGATTTACACCGCAATTGTTCAGTATTAGCGAACTGAATCTTGGAAGCGGAAGGAAGATTCTGGCCACAGCGGAAGGCATACCGTATGGTTATGGGTATAAGGATAACTTCACGATGGCAGGATATTATAACGGGTATCTTTATTATTCCCTTTCCGGATCCATATACCGGGGTGCGGAAGGACAACTCTATAAGCTGAATGTGAAAACGGGAAAAACGACACGTGTGAGCAAAAATTTCAGTGCATTTTCTGCCACTGGGAGTGGCCGTTATATCTATGGATATACCACGGACACCAAAAACTGTGAGAAGGACAAGTTTGTAATCTATGACTGCAAGCTGGGAAAGAAAGTACGTACTATTGATAAGGACGTATACTATGCGGAAGTAATGAACGGAAAACTCTATTTTTATGAGGATTTCAATCCGGACAATTACAAGTATGGAGTATATCAGGCATCGCTTTCCGGTAAGGATCGCAAACGTATCCTGCAGGTGCGTGATGTTGGCGACATGTATAAAAACAGTATTTACTATGGTTTGGAACAGAAGGACGGCAGTATGCAGTACTATCGTTATAGCGTGAAGACCGGGAAAAAGTATAAGATCAGCCAACAGGATTTTCAGGTTCTGTTGGATCTGAGCAGAGCGGAATTCGGCTATAAAAATTGAATTAACGTTTGACTTTCCCCTGAAAAGGGAATATTATAAACATATCAACTCTGACATTAAGACCGCCCGAATTGGGGCGCTCTGCGTGAAAGGTGCTGAAAAACTCTGGAATCTGCAAAATGGGTGCTTCTGACTGATGCGGCTGCGGCCGGCGGGAAGATCAGCTGTAAGACCGACGGGACGGTGAAAAGGAAAATGCGGAATCCGGGCGGAGTTTTGTGTTTGGAAAAATCCAGGCCGCACCTTTCGGGTGCGGCCTTTTTGCATAAATTAAGGAGGATTTCTGATGGAACAGCAGAAGGAAACACGGGTGGCCGTCATGGGCATCATCGTGGAAGACCTGAATTCGACCACGCAGCTGAATCAGCTGCTGCACGAATACGGCTGCTATATTATAGGGAGAATGGGCATCCCGTACCGGGAAAAGGGCGTGAGCATCGTCAGTGTGGCCATCGACGCGCCGCAGGATGTGACGGCGGCCCTGTCCGGCAAAATCGGACGTCTCCCGGGGATTTCGGTGAAGACGGCCTATTCCAATGTGGTCACGGGAGGTACACCATGAGGAGCATGACGACCGGGACGGAGCGGACGGGAATGAGCGGAGCCACACGGGCGCTGATCGAGAAGCTGGATCGGGACCACTGGCTGTCGGACGAGGAGCTGCTGGCATTGGTAAAAGCCGGTCCGGCAGGCAACGGCGAGGCCGAGGCGGACGAGGCGAAGGCCGAAGCGGAGGAGTCGAAGGCTGCGGCGGCGCTGCTGGCGGAGAAGGCAGACCGGCTCCGCCGGCAGATCTACGGCAACCAGGTCTATGTCCGTGGTCTGATAGAGATGACCAACTACTGCAAGAACGACTGCTACTACTGCGGCATCCGCAGGAGCAACCGGGACTGCGACCGGTACCGGCTCACGGAAGAACAGATTCTGGCGTGCTGCCGGGAAGGATATGAACTGGGCTTTCGGACCTTCGTGCTCCAGGGCGGCGAAGACGCCTGGTTCACCGATGAGCGGCTGGAAGCCCTCATCGGGGAGATAAAAAAGGGCTTTCCGGACTGCGCCGTGACCCTGTCGCTGGGGGAGCGGAGTCCGGAAAGCTACGAAAGACTGCGGCAGGCCGGGGCGGACCGGTATCTGCTGCGCCACGAGACTGCCACAAAAAGCCACTACGAAACCCTGCACCCCGAAACCATGTCCTTCGAGAACAGAATGGCGAGCCTGCGGATTTTGCGAAGTCTGGGGTATCAGGTGGGCTGTGGCTTCATGGTGGGATCGCCGGGACAGACGGCGGAGCATCTGGCGGCGGATCTGGCCTTCATCCGGGATTTTCAGCCGGACATGTGCGGTATCGGGCCGTTTATTCCCCATCACGCCACGCCGTTTGGCAATGAGCCTGCGGGAACGCTGGAGCAGACGGTGTACCTGCTGTCGATCATAAGACTGCTGGTGCCCAGTGTGCTGCTGCCGGCCACCACGGCCCTTGGGACCATCGATCCGGTGGGCCGGGAAAAGGGCATTCTGGCGGGGGCCAATGTGGTCATGCCGAACCTTTCGCCGGTGTCGGTGCGGAAGAAGTATGAGCTGTATGAGAATAAGATTTGTACCGGAGAGGAGTCGGCCCAGTGCAGAGGATGCCTGGCGGGGCGGATGGCGTCCATCGGTTTTGAGATCGTCACGGACCGGGGCGATGTGAAGAAAGGAAGTTTAGAAGATGTATAATCCAAAATCATTAAAAGCAGAAGAATTTATCAATCACGAGGAGATTCTGGAGAGCCTGGAATGGGCGGAGCAGCATAAAAACGACGCAGCGCTGATCGACCAGCTGCTGGAAAAGGCCCGTCCGAAGAGAACGGCAGACGGTATTCACTGCGAGGGTCTGACCCACAGGGAGGCTGCGGTGCTTTTGCTCTGTGACATTCCGGAAAAGAACGAGGAAATCTACCGGCTGGCGGAGGAAATCAAGCTGGCATTTTACGGCAACCGGATCGTCATGTTCGCGCCGCTGTACCTGTCCAATTACTGCGTCAACGGCTGCGTATACTGTCCATACCACATGAAAAACAAGCACATCGCCCGGAAGAAGCTGACCCAGGCGGAGGTTGCGGCAGAGGTGACCGCCCTGCAGGACATGGGTCACAAGCGGCTTGCCATCGAGGCCGGCGAAGATCCGGTGAACAACCCGATCGAGTATATTTTGGAATGTATCGACACCATCTACAGCATCAAGCATAAGAACGGCGCCATCCGCAGAGTCAACGTAAACATCGCTGCCACAACGGTGGAAAACTACCGGAAGCTGAAGGACGCCGGCATCGGTACGTATATTTTGTTCCAGGAGACCTATCATAAGGAAAGCTACGAAAAGCTTCATCCGACGGGACCGAAGCATGATTACGCCTATCACACCGAGGCCATGGACCGGGCCATGGAAGGCGGCATCGACGATGTGGGCCTGGGCGTACTCTTCGGACTGGAACTCTATAAATACGAATTCGTAGGCCTGCTGATGCATGCAGAGCATCTGGAAGCGGTTCACGGTGTGGGCCCGCACACCATCAGCGTACCGCGGGTGAAGAAAGCCGACGACATCGATCCGGACGTGTTCGATAACGGCATTTCCGACGATCTGTTCGTGAAGCTGATCGCCTGCATCCGCATCGCCGTACCGTACACCGGCATGATCATCTCCACCCGGGAATCCCAGGAAGTGCGGGAAAAGGCCCTACAGGTGGGCATTTCTCAGATCAGCGGCGCGTCCAGAACTTCCGTCGGCGGCTATACCGAAGAAGAACGGCCGCATGATTCTGAGCAGTTCGATGTATCCGACCAGCGGACCCTGGACGAGGTGGTGCACTGGCTCATGGACATGGGCTTCATTCCGTCCTTCTGCACGGCCTGCTACAGGGAAGGCCGCACCGGCGACCGGTTCATGGCACTTTGCAAAAACGGCCAGATCCAGAACTGCTGCCACCCGAATGCGCTGATGACCCTTTGCGAATATCTGGAGGATTACGCTTCGCCGGAGACGAAGGAAATCGGTTATCGGCTGATCGAGAAAGAGCTTGGGAATATTCCGAAGGAAAAAGTACGTGCCATCGCTTCCCAAAATATATCCGACATCAAAGCGTCTAATCGCCGGGATTTCCGGTTCTAAGGGGAGAAAGGACCAGAACGATGAGCTTGAATGAAACAGTATCAGCAGAAAGAGTGCATATCGGATTTTTCGGCCTGCGGAATGCAGGAAAATCCAGTTTAGTAAACGCGGTGACGGGCCAGAGCCTGTCCCTGGTATCCGACGTGAAAGGAACCACAACAGACCCAGTGAAAAAAGCTATGGAGCTTCTTCCCCTGGGGCCGGTGGTCATCATCGACACGCCGGGTATGGACGATGAGGGAGAGCTGGGGCAGCTTCGGGTGAAGCGTGCCCGGCAGGTACTGCGGTATACGGACGTGGCGGTGCTGGTGGTGGACGCAGCCGAAGGGCTGCGGCCGGCAGATCAGCAGCTGATCGGTCTGTTTCAGGAGCGGATGCTGCCATATGTTATCGCCTGGAACAAGGCAGACCTGCTGCAGGAGATTCCGGCGGCATCTGACAATGAAATTTATGTCAGTGCAGAGCAGAAAATGAATATCTGGGAGCTGAAGGAACTGATCGGCCATCTGGCAGGCGGTGCGGAGAACCAGCGGAAGCTGGTTTCCGATCTGATCCAGCCGGGTGACCTGGTGGTACTGGTGGTACCCATCGATTCCGCGGCGCCGAAGGGCAGACTGATTCTGCCGCAGCAGCAGGTGCTGCGGGATGTGCTGGATAGCGGCGCCATGGCTGTGGTGACCAGAGAAAGTGAGCTGGAAGAAACACTGAAGAGTCTGACACGGAAGCCGCGGCTGGTCATCACCGATTCTCAGGCCTTCGGCTTCGTGTCGAAGATCGTGCCGGAGGACATCCCGCTCACCAGCTTTTCCATTCTCATGGTACGGTATAAAGGGGATCTGGAGGCGGCAGTTTATGGTGCGGCGCAGCTGGACCGGCTTCAGGATGGTGATACCATTCTGATTTCCGAAGGCTGCACTCATCACAGGCAGTGCGATGACATCGGTACGGTGAAAATGCCAAACTGGATCCGTAACTATACGAAAAAGGAACTGGATTTTGCCTTTACCTCCGGGGGAGAATTCCCGGAAGACCTGCAGAAATATGCACTGGTAGTGCACTGCGGCGGATGCATGCTGAATGAAAAGGAAATGCAGTACAGAACCAGACATGCGGCAGAAAGCGGTGTGGCCATGACCAACTACGGGATTGCCATCGCACAGATGCACGGCATCCTGCGGAGAAGCATTCAGCTGTTTCCTGCAGCACTGGCCGCACTGGATGAAAAATGATGAAAAAGGAGGGTATCAGATCGTGAAAAAGTCGATGGCAATCATCCTGTCCATTGCGCTGTGCATATGCATGATTCCCGCTCAGGCACTGGGCGTGGTGAAGAATGCAGGCACGCCGACAGAAGTGGAC
>JAQXSU010000291.1 GCA_029219125.1 Bacillota bacterium | reverse complement strand
CGATATCCTGATGCATCGAAATGAAGCGGATCTTCGGATTCTTAAACTTGGAATACATGTAATATGGACTGAGTACCACACCAAGATCATTTCCGATCATGTCCATAATGAAATTCCACTGGCTGCTGGAAAGAACTACATTCGGCTTCACCCCGGATTCCTTGATGGCGCTTTCTACCTGCCCTGCAGAATCGCTCCCGCCGCCGAACAGGATCAGCCGCTGCTCGTTCAGATCATCATATCTGCATTCCTGCAGTCCGGCAAGGGGATTCTCCACATTAACAACCAGACCGATATCGCTGCGGCATAGCTTATATACATCGAAATTATCGGTATCCTCCGGTTCCTTGAAATGAGATAAATCAATATACGCCAGATCCAGATCCTTTTTCAGAACTGCATCTTTCAGTACATTTGTCTCCTTTTCCATGACAGAAAAGGTAATCTGCGGATATTCTTTTTTGAAATTCGGAAGAATGTGAGAGAACAGAGCCGGTCCTGCCGCAATGGACAGACCAATCCCCAGATGTCCCTTGTCAATCTCCTCTTCCAGGTAGGTCACCTTAATCAGTTCATCGTAACTTTCCAGAAGCTTCACTGCCTTCTCATAGAAGGCCTGTCCGGCGTCTGTCAGCTTCTGTTTTCTCTGGCAGGTGTAGAAAAAAGTGAAACCCATTTCATCTTCAATGTTCTTGATGGCCTTACTCAATGCCGGCTGTGAAATAAAAAGCTTCTGAGACGCCAGGGAGTAGCTGCCGCAATCTGCTACCTGCACGAAATAGTTCAGCTGTCTGATATCCATACTCTCACCATCCCTTTTCTTACCTGTTGCTGTAAATCATACTTTTTCGCTATCTTTCATATTATAATATTTTTGCAGAAAAAAAGCAAATTTTTGATTTTCCTACTCTGTTTCCTCGAAAATTCCACAGAACCAACATAAACCTGTGATACCGTATACCCAGAAGAATCTATTTTGCGAGGAGAACATCATGGCAAACAACACCAAACAGGTCATCGCCCAGGCATACGCCGATTTAATAGCGAAGAAGAATATTGACAGAGTAACCGTAAAAGACGTGGCAGAAGCCTGCGGCATCACGCGGCAGACCTTTTATTACCACTTCCAGGATCTGCTGGACGTGATCGAATGGTCCATCCGCAGCCAGACAGAAAAAATCGTGAAGCAGTCACAGCAGGAAGACAGCATGGAGGATATGCTTTGCACATTTCTGACGTCCGCCAGCCAGAATCGTTATCTGGCACGAAAAATACTCGCATCCCAGAAGCGGTATCAGATTGACAGTCTCATCATCGAGTCTGTCCGCAGCTGGCTGACAGAACTGTACGAGAAAAAATGCGGGACTTCGGTCTCTTCCGATTCCCAGACGCAGTTTTCCATTCAGTTTTACACCTATGCTATCTGCGGCGTCCTGCTGGAAACCGTCATGGGGGACGAAGCTGATATCCGGAAGAAGGCACAGCAGATTTTGCAGCTCATGCAGAGCGGCTGCAGCCAGTCCCCTGCAATGTAAGGAGGAGCTTTCCATATGAAAGAAGTCAAACCATCAAAGAAGCCGCTGATTTTCTACTATTTCGTCGTGCTGCTGGTGGTCCTGCTGTTTAATATGCTTGTTATGCCTGTCATGACACAGCAGTCTGTCACAGAGGTGGATTACGGAAAATTCATGACCATGGCAGAACGCCATCAGATCGGCCAAGTGCAGATACAGGACAAAGAAATATACTTCACCAGCAAAGACGGAGAGACGGTCTACATGACCGGAAAAATGGATGACCCGAATCTGGTATCCATGCTCCGCGAATCCGGGGCGAAATTCTCACAGCAGGTGGTGAACGATACTGCCAGCCCTCTCATAAATCTGCTGGGCTGGATTCTGCCGTTTGTACTGTTTATTGCCATTGGACAATATATGTCGAAAAAGCTGCTGGAAAAAGCCGGCGGCGGCGGGAATGCCATGATGTTCGGCATGGGCAAGAGCAATGCGAAAATCTACGTCCATTCCACCGAGGGCATCAGCTTCGACGATGTGGCCGGTGAAGACGAAGCCAAGGAAAACCTGTCGGAAATCGTCGAATATCTTCACGATCCGACA
>JAQXSU010000290.1 GCA_029219125.1 Bacillota bacterium | reverse complement strand
CATCAGCGGCTATGATGAGATGGACGGAACGTCCCTGCCGCAGGAAATGCAGGAACAGGCCGCCTGCCGGAAAGGCAGATGTTCCGACCCGAAAGGCGGACGTTCCGGCAGTGAAGGCGGATGTGCTGCCGGGTATCTGGGAGCGCTGACCGGAGATATTGCAGGCATGCGCATCGGCATTCCGACGGAGGCCATTGAAAAGGGCCTGGAGCCGGATGTGAAACAGGCCATTCTGGATATGGGCCAGACTTTGAAGGGACTGGGCGCGGAAGTGGAAGAAATCAGCCTGCCGTTCCTGGATTATGTGATTCCGACCTACTACATCATCGCCGCCGCCGAAGCCAGTTCCAACCTGTCCCGCTTCGACGGGGTCCGGTACGGATTCCGTGCAGAGGGCTACGAGGATCTGACAGAAATGTACAGCAAAACCAGATCCCAGGGGTTTGGAGAAGAAGTGAAAAAGCGGATTTTGCTGGGAACCTTCGTGCTCAGCTCCGGCTACTATGATGCCTATTATAAAAAAGCCCTGCAGGTGAAAGCCATCATCAAGCAGGAATTCGATAAAATTTTCAGCAAGTACGATGCGATCCTGCTGCCGGCTGCGCCGGCCACCGCACCGAAGCTGGGTGAGAGCCTGGCCGATCCGCTGAAGATGTACCTGTCGGACATCTTCACCGTATCCGTCAACATTGCCGGGCTGCCGGGACTGTCGGTGCCGAGCGGTTTTGACCAGGCAGGGATGCCGGTGGGAACCCAGATCATCGGGCCGGCCCTGGGAGATGCGGATGTGCTGAACATCGGCTATGCGTTCCAGCAGGCCACGGAGTATCACAAGGCTGCCCCAAGCGGAAAATGTTCCGCCCCGAACGGAAAATGTTCCGGCCCGAACGGAAAATGTTCTGCCCCAAGCGGCAAATGTACTGCAGAAAAGGAGGTGCGTTAATATGGCATGGGAAGTTGTCATGGGACTGGAAGTCCATGTGGAATTGAACACGAAAACGAAAATATTCTGCTCCTGTACCACGGAGTTCGGCGGTGCGCCGAATACCCACTGCTGCCCGATCTGCACCGGCCAGCCGGGCACTCTGCCGAAGCTGAACAGAAAGGTTCTGGAATCTGCCGTCATGACAGGCATCGCCCTGAACTGCGACATCACCAGATACAATAAATTTGACCGGAAGAACTACTTCTATCCGGATCTGCCGAAGGCCTATCAGATTTCACAGTTATATCTGCCGTTTGCCAGAGACGGAAGGGTGGACATCACCACCCGTTCCGGCAAACAGACCTCCATCCGGATCCACGAGATCCACATGGAAGAGGATGCCGGCAAGCTGGTCCACTCTCCGTTCGGCGATGTGACCTATCCGGACTGGAACCGGTGCGGCGTGCCTTTGCTGGAAATCGTCAGTGAACCGGATTTCCGCAGCGCAGAGGAGGTCATTGCCTATCTGGAAAAGCTGAAATCCACCCTCCAGTATCTGGGTGTTTCCGACTGCAAGATGGAAGAAGGCTCCATGCGTGCCGACGTGAACCTGTCGGTGCGGGAAGTGGGTGCGCCGGAATTCGGTACCAGAACGGAAATGAAGAACATCAACTCTTTCAAATCCATCGAGCGCGCCATCGCCTTCGAATCCCAGCGTCAGATCGACTGCCTGGAATTCGGCGAGGAGATTGTTCAGGAGACCCGCCGCTGGGATGAAAACCGGGGAAAGACCTACTCCATGCGTTCCAAAGAAAACGCCCAGGATTACCGCTACTTCCCGGAACCGGATATTCCGCCGGTCTCCATCAGCGAGGAGATGATTCAGGCCCTGACGGCGGCACAGCCGGAAATGGCCGATGCGAAAAAAGCCCGCTATAGGAAAGAATTTGGCATGAGCGAAAAGAATGCGGAGATTCTCACCGGGAATAAACATTTTGCGAAGATTTTCGAAGATACCATCGCCCTGGGGGCGGACGTCACCGAGACCACCAACTGGCTCATGGGTCATACCCTGTTCCTGATGGGCGAAAAGGGCGTGGAAGCCGACGATCTGGCCATCTGTCCATCGGTCTTCGCGAAATTTGTCGAGCTGATCGTTTCCGGGCGTCTGAACCGGATCATGGGCAAGGAAGTCTTCGAAAAAGTCTTCGAAGGGGATCCGGACTTCGACGTGGAAGAATATATAAAGGAAAACAATCTGGAAGCCATCAGCGATGACAGCCAGGTGGGCGCAGTGGTGAAAGAAGTGCTGGATGCCCATATGGATCTGGTGGCAGATTATAAAGCCGGGGATGAAAAGCTTTACGGATTTTTCATCGGGCAGTGCATGATGAAGCTGAAGGGCAAGGCAAGCCCGGCACTGGTGAATAAACTGGTAAGAGAAGAAATCGAGCGCAGATAATGGAGAGGAGAGAGACGATGGATTTTGTACAGTATGACCGGCCTCGTGAGGTGCGGGACATTGAGATCGTAATACAGCAGTTTGCAGACGGCAGTCTGAAGGACGGGGATGCAGTGAAGGTTCGCGGTGCCGTGCACCGGATCAAGGACATGGGCGATTTCGCCTTCGTTATTATCCGTTCGCCCCGCAGAACCTTCCAGTGCATCTGGGAGACCACCGATGCGGCACAGAAGCTGAGCCCGGAGGACTGGGTTCTGATTGACGGCGCCATCGTAGCGGATGAAAGAAGCCCGCTGGGATTCGACATTCGCATTTCTGCAGTGGAAAAGGTGGGCGGTGCGACTGAAAAGCTACCGCTGGAGATCAGCAACGACCGGAAGATGAAAAACCTGCAGCTGGAGACCCTGCTGGACAACCGGGTGGTGACCCTGCGGAACCCGCGGATCCGCGCCATCATGCGGGTGGCGGACGGCGTCATGTACGGTTTCCGTCAGTTCCTGCGGGAAGAAGGCTTCACCGAATTCGTACCGCCGAAGATGGTCATGGGCGGTGCGGAAGGCGGTGCCGATATGTTCATGGTCAAGTATTTCGACCAGCGTGCCTATCTGAACCAGAGCCCGCAGCAGTACAAGCAGACCATGGTGGGCGTTTTCGAGAAGGTCTTCACCGTGGGACCGGTATTCCGCGGTGAAAACTCCAACACACCGCGCCACCTGACGGAATTCCAGGGCCTGGATCTGGAGATGGGCTTCATCGAAAGCTTCCAGGATCTGATGGAACTGGAGACCCGCATGTTTCGGTATATCTTCCGACTGCTGAACACGGAATATGCGGCAGAGCTGGATCTGGTGCTGGGCTCCGGCTGCCGGCTGCCGGAGCTGGACAAGGTGCCGCAGATTAAGTTTGCCGACGCCAAGGAGCTGTATGCCCAGAAATCCGGCAAGAAGATTACCGATCCGGTGGATCTGGCACCGGAGGAAGAAAAGTGGCTGGGCCAGTATTTCCTGGAGGAAACCGGCAGCCCGCTGGTGTTCGTCACCCATTATCCGAGCGTAAAGCGTCCGTTCTATGCCATGGACGACCCGGAAAATCCGCGGTACACCCTGAGTTACGACCTGCTGCTCTACGGTCTGGAGATCACCACCGGCGGACAGAGAATCCACGATTATGATCAGCAGGTGGCCAAGATGAAGAAGCGGCACATGGATCCTGCGGATTTTGAAAACTATCTGACCATGCATAAGTACGGCCTGCCGCCCCACGGTGGCTTCGGCCTGGGTCTGGAACGAATCGTCCAGAAGCTTCTGGAGCTGGATAACATCCGCGAAGCGTCCGCCTTCCCGAGAGACAGGAACCGGCTGGTGCCATAGGGCACGGGTACATTGACTTTTCCAAGCAGAACATGTATAATTTTTCTGTCGAAAAGTGTAACTTTTCACTGCAGGAGGTTTTAATATGCTTGATTTACTGATTATAAACGGAACCTGCCCGGACTTTGCGGCAGGAAAAATGGTGAAAAGGAACGTGGGAATCCAGGGCGGCAAGATTGTCTGGCTGTCCGAACCGTTGGACAAAGGCTCAACGCTGCCGGAAGCTGCAGAAATCATCGATGCGGCAGGGAAGGTGGTATCCCCGGGGTTCATCGATATCCATATGCACGAAGAGAATTTTGCCCGGGAAGGAAAGGATTACGTAATCTCCGAAATGATGCTGGACATGGGTGTCACCACGGCTGTGGGCGGAAACTGCGGCGTGCAGTACCAGACTCTGGCGGAATTCAAAGAAATTCTGAAGGAACACGGCGGCAGCCCGGTGAACTACATCATGCTGGCCGGCTACAACTGGTACCGGACCCAGCAGGGACTGGGACACTATGACAAAGCCAGTCAGGCACAGATGGAGCAGATTCAGAAGGAAATGAAAAAGGAGCTGGCAGAGGGTGCCTGGGGCATCTCCTTTGGCATTGAATATGACCCGGGCATTACCTATGAGGAAATGCTGTTTGCCGTGAAGGCTTCCGAGGATCCGAACCATCTGGTGGCGGCCCATTACCGGGAAGACTGCCTTGGAAATATTGATTCCATCACGGAAATGGTCAAGCTGTCCGAAGAAATCCCGCAGAAATTCCAGATTTCGCACCTGAGCAGCTGCTCGGCCATGGGGATGATGAAGGAATCCCTGGACTGCATCAATTCCGCGATGGAAAAGAATCCGAAGCTGAACTACGATACCTATCCGTATAATGCGTTTTCCACGGAGATCGGCTCTGCCGTATTCGAAGACGGTTGTCTGGAAGGTTGGGGCAAGGATTACGACAGCATTCTGCTAACCGATGACCCGTATAAAAACGTATACTGCACCGAGGAAATTTTCCGCAAAGCCCGGGCGGAGCATCCAAAGATGCTGGCAGTTGCATTCGTCATGAATGAAGAGGAAATCGGCCAGGCCATCGCCAATTCGAACGGTATGGTGGCCAGCGATGCCATCATCAATCACGGCGGCGGTCATCCGAGAGCAGCTGGCACGTTCCCGCGGGTACTGGGCAAGTATGTACGGGAAGAAAAGCGGCTGTCACTGGTGGACGCACTTCGGAAGATGACCCTCGAACCAGCAAAACGTTTAGGCCTGGATGCCAAGGGACGTCTGGAGGAAGGTGCAGATGCCGACATTACGATTTTTGATCCGGAAACGATTATCGATAAGGCAGACTGGTCCCATCTGGAAGCACCGGAAGGCATCGAATACGTACTGATCGGCGGACAGAAGGCCATCGAAAAGGGCAAGAAGGTCAACGACCGCCTCGGCCGGTTTATTTCCTATCTTTAAGTTCTCTGTGAGAGAACTGCAAATCAGAAAGAAAAGGGGCTGTCAAGTGACAACCCCTTACTTTTTTCGGTTTCTTTTCTTCTCGATACCTTACACTCGAAACAACGTCTTAGATACCGATCAGTACGCCAACTACCATGAAGATGCACTGCAGGCAGAACATCATGATGAACAGCTTAGTGATGAACTTGTACCACTGATCCAGAGAAATACTCATGAATCCGCAGATGGTAGCTACGCCGGTAGGCCAGAACATGTTGGAGAAACCATCACCGAACTGGAAGGCCATAACAGCCATCTGACGGGAGATACCAACAACGTCTGCCAGAGGTGCCATGATAGGCATGGTCACTACAGCCTGGCCGGAGCCGGATGGAATGAAGAAGTTGATCAGGTTCTGTACGATCAGCATGCCGATGCCGGTGAGGGCTGTAGGCAGGCTGGATACCAGGTTGGACAGGAAGTATACGATGGTGTCGATGATGCCGCCGGCAGCCATGACTACGGAGATACCTCTTGCCATACCTACGATGAGAGCACCGTAGATGGTAGCCTTACTGGATTCGATGAAGAGCTCACCCAGCTGGTTTGCAGAGTAACCGTTGATCAGACCGGTTACGATGAAGAATACCAGGAACAGGGAAGCGATTTCCTGGAACCACCAGCCCTGCTTGATGATACCGAAGATCAGGATCACGATCAGCAGTAAGAAGCCAACCATGGAGATCTTATGACGGGTGGTGAATTCCATGTCCATTACTTCATCTCTGGACATCAGGTCTTTTTCTTCTTCCTGCGGAATGCCGTACATGATGGACTTGGTCGGGTCCTTCTTGATCTTGGCAGCATAGCGCATGACATAGGTGATGTTCAGTGCCATGAATGCGATGAATGCCACGATACGGAAGATGAGAACCTTCGGCTCTGCCAGAGGAACTTCTGCAACGCCTGCCGCTACACCGATGGTGAACGGATTCAGGGTAGCTGCTGCGAAACCGGTGGCTACGCCGACGAATACAATGGCACCACCGACGATACGGTCGTAGCCCAGCGTCATGGCGATGACGATAAAGGCCGGTACCAGCGCGTAAACCTCTTCATACAGACCGAAGGTGGTGCCGCCCAGTGCGAAGAACAGCATGAAGATCGGGATGATCAGATGATCTCTGGTTCCGACTTTCTTCAGCAGCGCACCGCAGGCGGAGTGAAGGGCACCGCACTTGTTCAGCAGGAATACATAGGTGGACGCGAAGATAATAAAGAAGATGATATCTGCGGCGTCCATGAAGCCTGCGAAGATGGAAGTCACGAACTGGATCGGTCCTACCGGGGAACTTTCCGTGGTAGCATAGGAACCAGGTACTACAACCATTCTTCCGGTTACTTCATCCTGTACTCTCTCAAAGGAACCTGCCGGTACGATCCAGGTCAGAACCGCGCAGATCAGCATGATGATGAGAAGCAGGACGAAAGCATTCAGGGAAAGGCTTCTCTTTTGTTTCTTTTCCATAACTTGCCTCCTAATGATTCTTCTTCACAACCCATTCCATGTGAAGAAGATTTGAAAAATAGAATAATAAATCCACGTACGTAAATGTACGTTTGTAGAAACATTATAACGGAAATTTTCGCAGGTGTAAAGAAAAAAATTAGCGGTTTCTTGACGAAAACGTCACAAAACCGCCACAAATCTGCATATTTCCGTGTTCTCACTTGGTTCTTCGGATGATTACCGTGTTGGATTCCTTATTCTTTTTAAGCTGCCACGGAAGCTGCCGGTGCTTATGGTCGTGGGTAAGACGCATGACTCCCGCCAGAAAGATCAGAACGGCTCCGATTCCGCCGAGAACGGAAAGACGCGTGGGAAGATACAGAGCTCCGAAAAATGCTCCAAGCCACAGAAATACTTTATAAGCTTTTTCTAACATATACATACCTCCGGCCAATTTGATTCGTTGAAGAGATTTTAACATGCCTGGACGAAAAAAGCCAGCCGAAAAAACGGATTTTGGGAAGAAAAGAATGGAAGCGGGTCGGATTTTGTCGAATCGTGAGGAAAGAAGGCGAGAAAAAGTGGAAAAATTTAGTCATTTTTGTGGTAAACTGTTCTTAGCAAAATCTTTGCACCGGAGGATGGGAATGGAGAAATACATAGCAGTGGTCAGGCGGGGGCAGGTCTTGCGGCTTGCTGTTGACAATATCATATATATCATGAAGGTTGGCAGAAAGGTGCGGATCGTATCCACGGACGGGCAGTGGGAATACTATGAGCGGATGGAAAACATTCTGCCGTTTCTGGACAGCCGGTTTTATGTGTGCCTGCGGGTGCTGGCGGTGAATCTGGAGCGGGTGGAGAAGATGGAGAATCAGACCATCTATTTTCAGAACGGAGAGTCCTATCGGCTGGGGAGGGATAATTATGTGCGGGTGCGGCAGCAGTATGCGGCCAGGTTGAAGCATCTTATATAAACAGCAGAAAAAAGGTGAAAAAACGGCTGAAATCCCAGAAAAAAGCTTGCATTGGCGGCCTTTTTATAGTATATTAAATTGTGGTGCGTTCAAAGCGCATACTAAAAATTTATTTCACACATCCGCGCACAAGAGGTTGCCGCGATTCCCTGACATAAGGGTGCATGTACGCTTTGCTTTGAAAACAAGGAGCAGGGCGGCAAGCGGTAGTAGTATGACCGGATGGAAGTTTTAAACCAGGAGGATTTTAAAATGGCAGTAATTTCAATGAAACAGTTACTCGAAGCAGGTGTGCATTTCGGACACCAGACCAGAAGATGGAACCCTAAGATGGCTCCGTACATCTTCACAGAAAGAAACGGCATCTACATTATCGACTTACAGAAGACGGTAAAGAAGATCGACGAAGCTTACGATTTCATGAAGGAAGTCGGCGCTTCCGGCAAGCCAATCCTGTTCGTTGGTACCAAGAAGCAGGCTCAGCAGGCAATCAAGGACGAAGCAAACAGATGCGGACAGTTCTACGTAAGCGAAAGATGGCTGGGCGGCATGCTGACCAACCACAAGACCATCGCTACCAGAATCAAGAGACTGAACGACATCAAGACCATGGAAGAAGACGGTACGTTTGACAAGCTGTCCAAGAAGGAAGTTACCAAGCTGAGAGGCGAAATGGAAAAGCTGGAAAAGTACCTGGGCGGTATCAAGGACATGAAGGGTATGCCTGGCGCACTGTTCATCGTAGACCCGAAGAAGGAAAGAATCGCCGTGAAGGAAGCAAGAATTCTGGGTATTCCTATCGTTGGTATCGTGGACACCAACTGCGATCCGGACGATGTTGACTATGTAATTCCTGCAAACGATGACGCTATCAGAGCCGTTAAGCTGATCGCAGGCAGAATGGCAGACGCTGTCATCGAAGCAAACCAGGGCGAAAGCTTTGACGAAGGCACTGCAGAAGCTGCAGAGGAAACTGCTGCTGCAGAAGCTGAAGCAACCGAAGAATAGTTAGGAGGACGAAAATGGCTGTAACTGCTGCATTAGTAAAAGAATTAAGAGAAATGACCGGTGCCGGCATGATGGACTGCAAGAAGGCTCTCGTTGAGACTGACGGCAACATCGAAGCTGCGGTTGATTTCTTAAGAGAAAAGGGACTGGCGAAGGCTGCAAAGAAGGCCGGAAGAATCGCTGCAGAAGGTCTGGTTAAGATTGCGATCGCTGAGGACGGCAAGACTGCTGCTTTAGTAGAAGTAAACTCCGAAACAGACTTCGTTTCCAAGAATGAAGAGTTCGTTGCCTTCGTAGATGGGCTGGCTAAGCTGGCATTAACTGCAGAATCCAACGATATCGAAGCCTTCAAGGCTATGGCTTTTGACGGTGCTACCGTTCAGGAAGCGTTAACTGCGAAGATCGCCAAGATCGGAGAGAACATGTCCATCCGGAGAATCGAAAAGGTCTCCGGTGATGTGGTTGCCTCTTATGTTCACGGCGGCGGAAGAATCGGTGTTCTGGTAGCAGGAAGCGGAGAAGCCACCGATGCTGCAAAGACTGCATTCACAAACGTTGCAATGCAGGTTGCTGCGATGAACCCGCAGTACGTCAGCAGAAACGACATTTCTGCTGATGAACTGACCAAGATCAGAGCCATCACGCTGGAAAGTGCATTAAACGATCCGTTCAGCCTGCCGAAGCCGATCTTAAACGCTTTAATCGAAAAGGCTGTTGCAGATGGCTGGAGTGCTGAAGACGTAGCAATCTACGAAGAAAAGAAGAACGACAAGTCCTTCAACTTCAACTATTTACCGAACTTCCTGTCTCAGGAAGCAAAGGCAAAGCTGGCAGAACTGGCTGTTGCTGACAAGGCTGCAATCTCCGAAAACAAGATCTTCACCGGTCTGGTAGAAGGCCGTGTTTCCAAGCAGCTGAAGGAAATCTGCCTCATGGATCAGGTTTACGTAAGAGCAGAAGACGGTAAGCAGACC
>JAQXSU010000289.1 GCA_029219125.1 Bacillota bacterium | reverse complement strand
GCGTGGAAACCGGGAATACAGAAAAGTGCATTGAATGACAGGACGGGGCTGCTTCCGTGAAACGCGGAGGCCGTCACCGTCTTTTTTCATGGCCCCGAACCCATTGACATCGTCATTGGCAAAAATATGAAACATTTTTAGGAAAGGCATTGACAGGAATGTGGCTATGTGATATTTTAATATTGTCTTAAGCACTTAAGACAATAGGCATAAATGATTCGGGATTGTCACACAGACAATTTCAGAGAGGGGGCTATATCATGGAATGGGATCTGGATGACAGCCGGTCCATCTGGCCGCAGCTGAAGGAACTGCTGATCCGGGCCATCGTATCGGGGGAGTTCGAGAAGGGAGGAACCTTTCCTACGGTGCGTCAGCTGGCACAGGAAGCCGGTGTGAATCGGAACACCATGCAGCGGGCCATGGCGGAGCTGGAAGCGGAGGGGCTGCTGATCACTAACCGGACGGCAGGCCGCACCGTGACTACGGATCAGGCTTTGATCGACGCCATGAAGGAAAGACTGGCAGAAGCCAATATACAGACGTATCTGAATGAAATGCAGTCTCTGGGCTATACGGACCGGCAGGCTGTGGAACTGATCAATGAAAAATTCGAAAGAGGGGAAATGAAATGAGTGAAATCGTAAAATGTGAGGGACTGTCGAAAGTCTTTTCCGGTTGCCGGGCGCTGGATCAGGTAAATCTGACCGTCGGCCGCGGTAAGGTAATTGGGTTGCTCGGCCCAAACGGGAGCGGCAAGACGACGCTGATCAAGATCCTGAACGGTCTGCTTCAGCCGACTTCCGGAAATGTCTTTATCGACGGACATATCCCGGGCCCGTACACGAAATCCATCGTAAGCTATCTGCCGGACAGAAACTACTTCGCCGACTGGATGAAGGTGAAGGATCTCTTTGACCTGTTCAGTGATTTTTATGCGGATTTTGACCGGGAGAAGGCCGCAGACATGTGCCATGCCCTGGGAATTGAAGAAAACGCACATCTGAAAACCATGTCCAAAGGCACCAAAGAAAAGGTGCAGCTGATTCTGGTCATGAGCCGTCAGGCGCAGCTCTACCTGCTGGACGAGCCTATCGCCGGCGTGGACCCGGCGGCAAGAGAATACATCCTGGGTACCATCATCAACAACTATAACGAAGATGGGACTGTGATCATTTCCACCCATCTGATCTCAGACATCGAGCGAATTCTGGACGAAGTGATCTTTATTCGTGAAGGAAAGATCCTCTGCCATGAAGGCGTGGATGAAATGAAGGAGCGTGAAGGCAAATCCGTAGATGAAGTCTTCCGCGACTACTTCCGCATGACAGCATATCAGGGGTACAGAGACCCGGAGCGGGAAACACAGGGGAAGACCGTATACAACGCCGGGCGGAAAGATTTTGAGAAGCGGGGTCAGAAAGAGGAGAAAAAAGAGGCAGAAAAAGAGATAGAAAAAGAGGTAGAAAAAGGGGGCGAAACCAATGACCGGTAAACTGATAAAATATGAATTTCGTTCGATCCTGAAAATCATGGGGATCGGCTGGGCGGCGCTGCTGTCCATGGCGCTGTTTGCGGGGCTGTTTGATCACATCGCTTTCAGCCAGAACGATTTGGACGGGTTCGGTCATCTGACAGAGATTGCATCGGCCATCACGTCATTCCTGTACGGCAGCCTGTTCGTAGCGATCATCGTGGTGACCGTGCTGATCATTCTGATACGGTTCTATAAGGGGCTTTTAAGGGATGAAGGGTACCTGATGCATACCCTTCCGGTGAAAACGTGGCAGCTGATTACGGCAAAAGGGGTTGTGGCTGCGGTGGTTTCCCTGATCAGCATTCTGGCGGCCGCGCTGTCGGTGCTGATTCTGATGGCCTTCGATGGGGGAATCGAATACTTCGGGGAGTTTATGGCAGAGCTGTTTCGGACACTGGGGAAGTACCCGGCTTATATCGCCATCATGCTGGAAGCTTTGCTGCTGGGTGTGTGCTGGATTGCAGCGATGATCTATAAGGCTTATGCGGCACTTTCCATCGGGCAGCTGGCCCAGAAGCACCGGATTGCCCTCAGTGTCGGCGCCTGGATCGGCATCGGTGTGGTTTTCCTGATTTTCCTGTCCATTCTGGGCAACCTGTCCTTCCCGTCGGCATTTTCCGATTGGCTGGAAGGCATTCTGGAAGGCATGGTGAATGACTCGCCGCTGAATGCCATTCAGGTAGGAATGTGGATTCTCATTCTGGTGGAGGCAGTGCAGATTGTCATTTTCCATGTGGTCAGTGAGCAGATCCTGCGCCGGAAGCTGAATCTGGAGTAGGCTGTCAGAAGGCGGTGGGGAGCGTACTGCGGCGGGCTGTTGCAGGGAAGCAACGGTTCGTTGCAGAAAAACTGCTTGCTTTTCTTCCCAAAATCCATTATCATGGTTTTAGCAAAGGACGGAGTTTGTGCCGCAGTCTCAGAAGAGACATGTGCCTTTCAGAAGAAAGGGTTCGCGAAATGTCCTGACGAAATGTTTTGAACCGAAATGTTGCCACGAAGGCAGCGCGCGGGCTGACGCCCGCCCGCACCCTTCGTGGCTTTTTGATTGTATGCGGCAGCGGAGCTGCCGAAGCGGCCTGGCCTGAACCATGACCGGTCGGCCGAAACGGCCGAGATCACTGGCCTGATATTTGCATAGTATGTGGGAATAGAATATGCGGGAAGAAAAGAGGAAAGAAAATGAATTTGCAGGAATTTTTTCATGATAATCCGAAAGCAGCCATTGCCTTTTCCGGCGGGGTGGACTCTGCTTACCTGTTATATGCCGCCCTGGCGTGCGGCGCCGATGTACGGGCGTATTTCGTGAAGAGTCAGTTTCAGCCGGAATTCGAGCTGGATGACGCACGGGAGCTGGCGAAGGAACTGGAAGAACGGTTTGGCCGCATCGGTATTTTAAAAGTGCTGCAGGCAGATGTGCTGGCAGACCCGGTGGTAACGGCTAATCCGCCGGACCGGTGCTATCACTGCAAACAGAAGGTCTTCGGAAAGATTCTGAATGCGGCAGCCCAAGACGGATATCCTCTGATTCTGGACGGGACCAACGCATCCGATGAAGAGGGTGACCGTCCCGGCATGCGGGCTTTGCGGGAAATGGAAGTCAAGTCGCCGCTGCGAATCTGCGGACTGACGAAGAATGAAATCCGCCGGCTGTCCCGGGAGGCG
>JAQXSU010000288.1 GCA_029219125.1 Bacillota bacterium | reverse complement strand
ATATTTCCGCCCACCAGCATGACGCTGCCCACCTCGCTGATGGAACGGCCGAAGGCCGTTACGATGCAGAAATAGATATCATGGCGCATTTCTTTTAGGATGGTCCAGATAGTCTGCCATCTGCCCGCCCCCATGGTCAGGCAGAACTCCCGGATTTCCGGCGCTTTGCTGACTGCATGCTGATGAACCATGCCCGTCATAATCGGCGTGATGATCAGAGCCTGGGCCACCACCATGCCTTTGATGGTGAACAGCCAGCCCAGAGAGCCCAGGGGTCCCCGCCGCATAAGCAGCATATAGACCAGAAGGCCCACCACCACCGGCGGCATGCCCATCAGTGTCCGGTTGATCCGAATCAGAATCCGTTTTCCCGGGAAAGTGAATCGTTCCAGCAGAATGCCAAAGACGATGCCCAGCAGGGAAGAAATCAGACAGGAACAGACCGCCATCTGAAATGTCACCTTGATGGCGCTCAGGATGGCAGGGTCTGTAAAGCAATCATGCAACCACTGTAAAATTCCGTTCATGTCCTGTTTATGCGTCCGTTCCCGCATTCGGTGTGAACAGAGCCTGTCCGTACTCTTCCACGCCATATTCGCCAATCAGCTGCTGCACTTCATCGGAGCAGATCCACTCGATGAACGCATTGGCTGCTTCGTTGTTGACTTCCGGATACTTTTCCGGGTTCACTGCGATGACACCATACTGGTTCAGCAGGTCCTTGGCACCTTCGCAGACGATGTTCAGTTCGATTCCCAGTTCTGCGTCGTTCTTGAACTTGAGCCAGGTTCCTCTGTCGGTGAGGCAGTACGCCTTCTCTTCATCGGCCATGGTAATGGTAGCGCCCATGCCCTGTCCGGATTCAATGTAGTTCGGATTGGCTGTCGGATCCAGGTTAAATGCCGGCCACAGCTTCTTTTCCTTTTTGTCTGTACCGGAATCATCCCCTCTGGACACGAACGGCATCTGACTTGCAGAAATCGTAGCCAGGCAGGATCCCAGATCATCCCCGTAAGCACCTTCTGCTTCCGGTCCCACCACAACGAAATCGTTGTACATCACAGGGAAACGCTCCACGCCGAAGCCGTTTGCGATGAATTCCTCTTCACTGGCTTTTGCGTGAACCAGAACGATATCCACGTCCCCGTTTTCACCCATTTTCAGTGCTTCACCGGTACCAACCGCAGACCACTCCAGGGTCCAGCCGGTAGCTTCCTTGAACAGCGGAGCCAGATAATCCAGCAGCCCGGTGTCTGCCGTACTGGTGGTGGTAGCCATGGTCAGGGTACCCTTGTCCGCTGCTGCGCCCTGATCCTCTGCCGGCTCTTCATTTCCGCCGCAGGCAAACAGGCAGAAGCACATCATGACAATCAGTAATGTCGATAAAAACTTCTTCATTTCTTCCTCCTCCTTTTCGAAAAAAGGGTGCAATGAAAAAAGCTCCCGAAAGAGCCCGCAAAAAATAAGCATCGTATTCATCCATGCTGCTTATATTCTGTAGGAAATCTTTTCAAACACGGAAGGCATTCTCTTTTCAAAAAACACCCATCGGTCTGCCGTCATAGCACCGCCCGAACGCACTACCCGGACCTGTACCTTAGAACGGTCAGACTCGAAATCCTTAGAAATATGTAATTATTTATCAGAGACTGTCACGAGCCGGTCACCGACCCGGACAGGACCTCCCTTCAGAACTCTCGCAAACACACCCTCTGTGGGCATGATGCATGTTCCCACCGCCTGGGCGATGGCACAGCCGTGATGACATTCTTTGCCGATCTGGGTCAGCTCCAGCTCCACGTCCCCGATCTGAAACCGGGTTCCCACTTGCAGCTTTGCAAAATCCACACCGCTGACCACCAGATTTTCGCCGAAATCCCCATCCTTCACACTGACGCCCAGCGACTTGAATTCCTCTATTTTTTCATAAGACAGCAGCGACACCTGCCTGTGCCATTTTCCGGCATGGGCATCGCCCTTCAGTCCCCAGTCTTCCACGCACTCTGCCTGACCCACATTGGAC
This sequence comes from Bacillota bacterium, assembly GCA_029219125.1. Classification (GTDB taxonomy): domain Bacteria; phylum Bacillota; class Clostridia; order Peptostreptococcales; family Anaerovoracaceae; genus RGIG7179. The sequence continues at coordinate 556 of JAQXSU010000288.1, read as the reverse complement.
TTGGCCGTGCCTTTGGACGGACTGGTGCAGACCGCCTTTATGATTCCTTCCAATTTACTATCCTCTTTTCTATCCGCCAATGCCCGACATGAGGCGTTCTTCTTTCTGCCTGACCTCCGTTATCTCCCCGCAAAATCCGTGCTGCCGCGGCTTTTGGAAAATCCCTGAGCGGATATATTTTGTCAGGGTCGCATCATCCGCCCCGCTCCGCAGAAGGCTTCGCAGATCCACGCCCTCCGCATACTGCAGACAAGGCTTCAGCAATCCCTCCGATGTGAGACGCACCCGGTTGCAGCTTTGGCAGAACCGGTGGGAAAGGGCACTGATGAAGCCCACCTTCCCGGCAAACCCGGCGAAATCAAAGTACACCGCCGGTCCGTTACCCCTTTTCTCTGTGGATTTTGATCCGGGTCCGTAAACCGACTCCAGACGGGTCAGAATCTGATCCTGGCTGTACCCCGGAAAGTCCCGCCCCAGGCCCAGGGGCATCATTTCGATGAACCGCACATCGATACGCCGTTCACGCGCCAGGGCAGCCAGTGCCTCCACTTCGTCC
>JAQXSU010000287.1 GCA_029219125.1 Bacillota bacterium | reverse complement strand
CTGCTCCAGACGCGGAATCTCCAGCACTTCGATGCCATCCTTCGGCAGGCGGGCTTTCAGGGTTTCGTTATAGACGGCAGTCACCGGTGACAGAGGCTCGGTGCCGATATATCGGCGGGTAATACCCAGCTGCGGCGCGATATGACGGCAAAAAATCTCTGCATCCATGGCGGTCTGTGCTTTGGCCAGATTTTCTTCCTTCGTAAAGTAGCTGGGGAAGGTCAGGGACGAGACGCAGTAGCGGCTGCCGGCGATGACCGAAACATTGGAAATATCTGCAGTACCCCGGCGGACCATGGCGAACCGGTCGTCAAAAGAAAAGAGCGACTTGTTTTCTTCCACCACGAGAAGATAGACCAGGTCGTTTTCTGCGGCGGCCTGTTCCACAAGCCAGCGGTGGCCCTTGGTAAACGGATTACAGTTCATTACCAGTGCGGCAGTGCGGGGGGCAGGAATCATGCTGCCCGCCATGGGCATGAACTGGCGGCCGCCGCTTTTTTTCATATAGTATGAAACCTCTGCGTTGCAGCGGATGGTAGTAAGGCGTTCCTTATACCAGTCGATCCCTGGGCTGCCCCATTCCAGCAGAGCGGCATAAGGCCGGACGGATGCCACAAGGCGGAAGCCCAGGCCCTGGAACTGCACGGCTTTTTCCGGTTTGGTGAAGAGGTACAGGGCATGGATTCCTTTTTCTGCGGCCACACCGATGAGATGTGTCAGGAGCTTTCCTGTCAGATCCTCTCCCTGCCGGGAAGGGTCCACAGCAACGCCCTGGATCATATCGCCGGCCAGACTTCCTGTGGCCACCAGAGTTCCTGCATCATCAAAAACGCCTGCTGTATAGTTCACAGAAGAAGGACTTTTCAGACCGCATTGGGATAATAAAGGCTCCGCCTGGGACAGACGGATAGATTCCGCGTAATACATGGGAGGCCTCCTGTCAGAGTTGTTTTCTTCAGAGCTGTTTCCTATAAAATATACCATTTTGCAGAAAAAGTAAACCCGAAGGTTTACTTTTTCTGTTTGTATTCTGTTATCCAAAATATGGGAATTTTTCAATGATGATTCTTTCGGTAGCTGCAATGCCTTACCGTGCCGGTACTTCCCGAATGGTATCCAGCAGACTTCCGTCGCGGTAAAGCACGTTGGCCACCACGCGGTCGCCCAGCTGCGGTTTTTTCGGCACGCCGTTGAGCTTTTCGGCCATTTCTTTCAGGTCGTGAATATCCACCACCGGCAGGCCTGCTGCAGTAAAGCGCTCTGCCAGTTCCGGCCGCTGCGGATTCACTGCGATGCCTCGCTGGGTCACCAGCACATCGATGGTGCTTCCTGGGGTGGATTTGCATAATACTTTGTCTACGACGATCGGCAGACGTGCGCGGGACAGCGGTGCAACGATGATGGACATTTTCGCACCGGCAGCCGTATCGCTGTGACCGCCGGAACCGCCCATGATATAGCCGTTGGAATCGGTGTGGACGTTGACATTGAAATCGGTGTCGATTTCTGTCGCGCCCAGAATTACCACATCCAGGCTGTCCACGGCACTGCTCTTTGCCGTCGGGCTGGCGTAGTGCGCGCCGCTGACTTCCATGTGGCACGGATTGGTGCGGATAGATTCCACAGCACCCAGGTCGAAACACTGGACATCGTACAGGGCTTTGAAGCAGCCGCTCTGCAGCATGTCTACCATGTAGGAAGTGATGCCGCCCAGACCGTAGCTTCCCTTTACGTTTTTCCGAATCATGATGTCCTTCAGGTACTTGGCCGCAGCCAGAGATGCGCCGCCGGCACCGGTCTGGAAGGAGAACCCGTCCACCAGCAGGCCGGATGCGTCGATGGCACGGGCTGCATAGTCGGCAATCACCAGACCCACAGGATCCTTGGTAATTTTCGTGGTGCCGGATACGATGCCGGAAGGCTCACCGATCTTATCTACGGTTACCACATAGTCGATGTATTCTTCCGAGATGGAGTAATCCACCAGCGGATAGTCCACCAGATTATCCGTGATCACTACGCTTTTCGTGGCGTACATGGCATCTGCGAAAGCATAGCCCAGAGAGCCGCAGGCGGAAGGACCGGTCTTACCGGTGCAGTTGCCCATGCAGTCAGCGGTCGGTGCAGCAATGAAAGCCACATCAATCGGAGAAGCACCGCGGATAATGTCGCTTGGACGACCGCCATGGGTACGGAAGGTCACAGGCTTTTCCAGGATTCCTTCGCTGACCGCGCGTCCTACAACACCGCCCATATAGTCGGTTTCAATACCGGTGATCACACCGTCACGGATATATTCAATAAAAGGTGCATGGGTGTCAAAAATGGAACTGATATTCACGTTCAGATCTTTGATCCCCAGTTCACAGATGGCGTCCAGAACCATGACTGCCACCATATCTCCGTTCCGCAGATGGTGATGGAAGGAGATGGTCATGCCGTCCTTCAGTCCGGAAAGACGGATG
>JAQXSU010000286.1 GCA_029219125.1 Bacillota bacterium | reverse complement strand
TTTCAATGGACAGAAATACTGTACCGCCCACCGCAATACAGAGTCCTGCCACAACTGCATAAAGAAAGGTCTTCAGACCACTGCCCATAACATTATCCTCCCCGGCGAAGCACAGACTCCGCCTGCAACTACTTTTTCTACATTTCCTGCTATATCGAATTTTTGATGAATTCTGCCTGAATTCTTCTGCGGCGGCCTTACCGCATTTCCGCCTTTCTCGCAGCGGCCTCCACCACATGAGAGACCAGCACACTGGTGGTTACGGTTCCAACCCCGCCCGGTACCGGCGTAATGGCACCCACCACCGGCTCCGCTTCCTCAAACTTCACATCGCCGCAGAGCTTGCCTTTTTCTTCATTCCAGCCGATGCCCACGTCGACCACCACCTGGCCTTCCCGCAGATACTCGGCGCCGATGGTTTCCATCTTTCCTGCACAGACGATGAGAATGTCCGCTTCCCGGGTGATGGACGGCATGTCCGCCGTTTTCGTGTGACAGATGGTTACGGTGGCGTTTTTATGCATCAGCATCATGGCAGCCGGTCTTCCTACCACCAGAGATCGGCCGATGACTGCGGCTTTCTTTCCGGTGCAGCTGACGCCGTAATAGTCCAGAATTTCCATGGCGGCCTGGGCCGTACACGGAGGAAATCCGGTCTTCGTATTGGTAAAAACGCCGGCAAGCGATCCGTCGGTGCAGCCGTCGATGTCCTTCTCAGGGTTCAGCATCTGCCGCGCCTTTTCGTTATCCAGCTGGGCAGGCAGCGGACGGAACATTAGAATGCCGTGAACGCTGTCATCTTCATTCAGCTGCTGCAGCGCCTGGTCAAAATCCGCCTGGCTGACGTCTTCCGGAAGCACCACGTTTTTGACTTCCACGCCGACCGTCTCGCACCGCTTCGTTGCCCCTCTCTCGTAAGAGAGATCGTCTGGCCGTTCTCCCACACGAAGAATGGCCAGGGTCGGAGCCACGCCGCATTCCTTCAATTGGGCAGATTTCGCTGCCATTTTTTCATTGAGTGCCGCAGTGACCGGCGCGCCTTTTAATAGTTCAGCCATCAGTGAAGCCTCCCGGATACAGATTGATAAATGGCATCTGCCTTGTGACCGTATTCCTGCAGCATGGTACAGACCTCCCCGTTGAGGGATTCTGCCAGCTGCCGGTCTGCCATGGATTTGGTGTTGATATATACGTTCAGTGCTGCACTCTCCATGGCCGCACGGCACAGCGACGCGGCGCATCCCGCATCAGATACCGCCAGCACGCTGCCTTTTTCCGCATAGACTGCGATCAGGTCCAGCGCCTCGCAGCACTTCTTCATGATTGCAAGAGGCACCTCTGCAGCTGCCTTCAGCACGGTGGCCATGACTTCTTCCCTGCCGGGATCATCCTTCGGAATGCCGTAGGCCTTCGATAACGGCTCGAACACTTCCGCATCCTTTTCCACCAGACTCAGCAGTTCTTCCCGGAGAACTGCGGCTTTTCCGTTCAGTTCACGGATTTCATCCTCCACGGCAGCATATTTTTTCTTTCCCACCGTCAGGGAGCCTACCATATTCCCCAGCGCTACGCCCAGTGCGCCGGCCAGGGCAGAAGCCCCGCCGCCGCCGGGAACCGGAGCAGCCGAGGCCAGCTGCTCCAGAAACTCATTCAGATTCATTTCTCTCATATAGATTTCCTTATATATACTTATTTGTTGCCTTACGGATCCGCATGATCAGAACCGCATCCTAGAACAGGCCGGTAATCACACCGTTTTCATCCACATCGATCTTTTCAGCCGCAGGAACCTTCGGCAGACCAGGCATGGTCATGATGTCTCCGGTCAGTGCCACGATAAAGCCGGCACCTGCGGAAACTTTCAGATTTCTTACGGTTACGGTGAATCCGGTCGGTGCACCCAGCAGCGCCGGATCATCGGAGAAGGAATACTGGGTCTTGGCCATACAAATCGGCAGATTACCGAATCCCAGTTCTTCCAGCTGTTTCGCCTGTTTCTTCGCATTGGCGGTCAGTTCCACACCGTCAGCGTGGTAGATCTTCTTGCAGATGGTCTCCAGCTTTTCCTGGATGGTTGTATCCAGTTCATAGGACTGGTGGAAATCATTCGGCTGCTCACAAAGTCTGACAACTTCTTCTGCCAGTGCCTTGCCGCCTTCTCCGCCTTTGGCCCATACTTCGGACAGAGCCACATTGACGCCCAGTTCCTTACATTTTTCTTCCACCAGCTTCAGTTCTGCTTCCGTATCGGTCGGGAATGCATTGATGGCAACCACGCAAGGCAGACCGAATACATTCTTGATATTGGAAACGTGCTGCAGCAGGTTCGGAATACCGGCCTCCAGTGCAGCCAGATTTTCGTTGTTCAAATCTGCCTTGGCAACGCCGCCGTGATATTTCAGTGCTCTTACGGTAGCAACGATGACGACTGCGGATGGGTTAAAT
>JAQXSU010000285.1 GCA_029219125.1 Bacillota bacterium | reverse complement strand
CTTCATGGTGGTGAGCAAAATCAGCCAGGTCAGCGGCCGGGGCTTTTCCATGAAAAAGGAGTACCGGTAGATTCCTTTTTTGCTTGCGCAAACTTTTCTATGAAAGAATCTCGTTCTTTTGGGCATACTACCAAAAAAAAGGAGAGCGGAACATGAAGAGTTTCTGGCAGTGTGTGCTGGTTTTTCTGCTGTTTTTCATCGCAGCCGCGGCGGTGATCCAGGTGGACCGGCAGTGCAGGGAGATGACGGGGATGGGCGGCAGCGTGACAGCATTTGCGGATGAGGCGGCAGCCGCAGCGGTGCAGACAGCCGGCCGTGCTGTGGAGTCCGTCGCGGCTTCTGCGGAATTTATCGTTGAAAAAGTAGGCTTTTTGGGGTAAAATAGTATGTTAGGAAAGTATCATTTCCTGACATACTTTTTTTGAGAGGAAAACCAATGGACTATCAGAAATATATCAGAAACTTCAGCATTATCGCCCACATCGACCACGGCAAATCCACCCTGGCCGACCGGATCATCGAGAAGACCGGTCTGGTGGCCCAGCGGGACATGAAAGAACAGTTCCTGGATAATATGGACCTGGAGCGGGAGCGGGGCATTACCATCAAACTGCAGACCACCCGCCTGGTGTTCCAGTCGAAGGACGGAAACGAATACATTTTCAACCTGATCGATACACCGGGACACGTGGACTTCACCTATGAGGTATCCAGAAGTCTGGCGGCCTGCGAAGGCGCCGTGCTGGTGGTGGACTCCACCCAGGGCGTGGAGGCACAGACCATGGCCAACGTGTATCTGGCCCTGGAAGAAGACCTGGAGATCTTGCCGTGCCTCAATAAAATCGACCTGGCCAGCTCAAGGCCGGAGGAGACCAAGGACGAGATCGAAGAAATGATCGGCATCGATGCGTCGGAGGCACCGCTGGTATCTGCCAAGGAAGGCATCGGCATCGAAGACCTTCTGGAGAAGATTGTGGAAACGATCCCGGCGCCCACCGGCGACCCGGAAGGCAAGCTGAAAGCCCTGATCTTTGATTCCGTATACGATAACTATAAAGGGGTGGTCATCTACACCCGCGTCTTTGACGGACAGGTGAAGGTGGGCGATATGATCCGCCTGATGAACACCAATAAAAAGTATGAAGTCACCGAAGTGGGCGTCATGGCACCAGGCCATGTGCCGACCAGATCCCTGCGGGCCGGCGAAGTAGGATATATCTGCGCATCCATCAAGCAGGTAAAAGACGCCCGGGTGGGCGACACCATCACCCTTGATAAGGATCCGACGGCAGAACCGATGCCGGGCTACAAGAAGGTCCAGTCCATGGTATACTGCGGAATCTATCCGGCAGAAGGTGAAAAATATGAAAGCGTCAAGGATGCCCTGGAAAAGCTCCAGGTCAACGACGCGGCCTTCCTGTTTGAGCCGGAAACATCCACCGCACTGGGCTTCGGTTTCCGCTGCGGCTTCCTGGGACTTCTGCACATGGAAATCATCGTGGAACGTCTGGAGCGGGAATTCGGACTGGCCGTCATCACCACATCCCCGAGCGTTGTATACCGGGTGGTACTGAAAGACGGCACGGTGGAAATGATCCAGAACCCGACCAATCTGCCGGACATCACGGAAATCGACCGGATCGAAGAGCCGATTGTAAAAGCGGACATCATGATCCCGAAGGAATATGTGGGCGCCATCATGGAACTCTGCCAGGAACGGCGGGGCAAGATGATCCACATGGAATACATCACAGAAACGAGAGTGCAGCTCCACTACGAGATGCCGCTGAACGAAGTCATCTACGACTTCTTCGATGCGCTGAAATCCAAGACCAGAGGCTACGGTTCCCTGGACTACGAGTTCATCCGCTACGAAAAATCTCAGTTGGTGAAGCTGGACGTGCTGCTGAACAAAGACCTGGTGGACGCCTTCTCCATGATCGTCCACGAATCCAAGGCCTATGCCCGCGGCCGCTTCGTCTGCGAGAAGCTGAAGGAGATCATCCCGATGCACCAGTTCGAAGTACCGATCCAGGCGGCCATCGGACAGAAGGTTATCGCCCGGGAAACCGTCAAGGCATACCGCAAGGATGTCATCGCCAAATGCTACGGCGGCGACATTTCCCGAAAGAAAAAGCTGCTGGAAAAGCAGAAGGAAGGCAAGAAGCGGATGCGCCAGTTCGGTACGGTGGAAGTACCGCAGGAGGCCTTTACCGCAGTGCTGAAATATGATGAAAACAAGTAATCCGCTGGGCCTCTACATCCACATCCCCTTCTGCCTGCAGAAGTGCGGATACTGCGATTTTTATTCCGAGGCAGGGCTGCCGGACGACCTGAAAAAGGCCTATGTGGAGGCCCTTTGCCGGGAGATCGGATCATACGGACACCAGCTTTCCCCGGAGTATACGGTGGATACGGTGTTTCTCGGGGGCGGCACTCCCAGCATTTTGCCGTCCTACCTGACAAAATCCATCCTCTCGGCGGTTTTCGATGCATTTGACGTTTCGACAGACGCGGAGGTTTCCATGGAATGCAACCCGGCGACCCTGACCGAAGAAAAGCTGGGCGTGTATCGGGAAGCGGGAATCAACCGGCTGAGTCTGGGGGTACAATCCATGGATGACGGACTGCTGCAGGTGATGGGCAGAGCCCACAGCCGGCAGGACGTGGTGGAAACGGTACAGCTGGCCAGGAAGGCCGGGTTTGACAATCTGAATCTGGATCTCATGTTCGGGATTCCCGGACAGAGCAGAATGATGTGGGAAGAAACGGTGCGGACGGTATTCGCCATGAATCCGGAGCACCTTTCCTTTTACAGTCTGGAACTGGCCGAGGGAACGCTTTTTTACCGCCAGGTGGCCCGGGGCATACTGGAGCCAACGCCTCAGGAGGAAGACCGGCAGATGTACCACTTCCTTCTGAGAGAGCTACAGGAAAGAGGCTATGATCACTATGAAATCTCCAACAGTGCGCGGCCGGGATACCGGTGCCGCCACAACCTGAAATACTGGGATCTGTCCGACTATCTGGGACTGGGCGCATCGGCTCATTCTTTCCTGCAGGGAAGAAGGTTTGCGTCGGTATCCGACGCCCTTGCCTACGTGCAGGCCGTGGAGAACGGCGAAAGCCCTGTCAGCTGGCACCACGAAAATTCCCGGCGGGACAGCATCACCGACTACACCTTTACCGCCCTGCGGCGGAGAGAAGGCATCGGGAAGATGGATTTTGCGAAGAGATTCGGCGAAGCATTCTGGAACGTCTTTGCGGGACGGGAGGAGGAATTCCGGCAGTTCGCCCAAAGGGGAGAGGCCGAGGAGGACGAGGCCGGCATCCGGATCACACAAGCGGGGATGGACGTTGCGAACCGCATCATAGAGATATTTTTATGAGAAAATGAGGAGGGACACATTATGGGTAAGTACATGATGGCGCTGGATCAGGGCACCACCAGCTCGAGATGCATCATTTATAATAAGAAGGGTGAGATGGTCAGCGTGGCTCAGAAGGAGTTCACCCAGATTTATCCGGGCGACGGCTGGGTGGAGCATGA
>JAQXSU010000284.1 GCA_029219125.1 Bacillota bacterium | reverse complement strand
TCATCCAGCACCGTCTTGGCACACCGCTCATAGTCAATCCGCTTGCCCGGCAGGATGAAGCCCCGTTTCCGGCAGATGGCCTCCATGTTTTCCAGCGGCGTTTCCTCGATGCCGTCCAGTTTATATCGGTCCATCAGAAGCTGCGGATAGGATTCGGCCAGTACACCGATCAGTTCCATGGCCAAGGTTGCCATATCCAGAATCTCATCCTTGATGGAGCCGCAGAATGCCAGATTCAGTCCCACCTTCGGGTCCTCAAACTTCGGCCAGAGAATGCCCGGTGTATCCAGAAGCTGCATGCCGTTTTCCAGCGAAAGCCACTGTTTGCCCCGGGTCACACCCGGCCGGTCACCGGTCTTGGCGCTCTTTTTTCCCGTCATCCGGTTGATCAGGGAAGATTTGCCCACATTGGGAACACCTACAATCATCATGCGAAGAGGACGCTTTCTCGGCGCACCTTCGTTTTTTTCGTCCTGCAGTCGGTTCAGCACCTTATACAGCTGGTTCACGCCGCTGCCGGTCATGCAGTTCATGGCCAGAACCAGATTTCCTTCTCTTCGGAAATGGTCTGCCCAGGCTTCATTGGCCGCAGGGTCGGACAGGTCGCTCTTATTCAGAATCACGATCCGCTTCTTTCCCTGCACCAGTTCATGGATGATGGGATTTCTGCTGGACACGGGGATCCGGGCGTCAATGACTTCAATGACCAGATCCACTAGCTTCAGGTTCTCCTGAATCAGTTCCCGGGTCTTTTTCATGTGTCCCGGATACCAGTTGATATTTTCAATCATACCCTTTTCTCCTCCTTGCATGCAGATAACAAAAAGGGGAATCATCAGATTCCCCTCCAAGAATTAGTCTTCTTTGCTCTTGATCTTCGCAGACTTACCGGTTCTTTCTCTCATGTAATTCAGCTTAGCTCTTCTTACATCGCCGCGTCTTACGACTTCGATCTTTTCAATCTTCGGTGAGTGCAGTGGGAAAGTCTTTTCCACGCCAACGCCGGAAGAAATCTTACGAACAGTGAAAGTTTCGCTTACGCCGCCGTTCTGTTTCTTCAGAACGAAGCCTTCAAACACCTGAATTCTTTCTCTGTTTCCTTCTTTAATTTTAATGTGTACCTTTACGGTGTCACCCACATTAAATGCAGGGATATCATTCTTCAGATAATCCTGGGTAATTGATCTTAATAAATCCATTTATTTATCCTCCTTCCCTCCAAGACGTTCATGGGGCAAAGATTGAAATTTCAACCTTTCGCACTGTATCCAGAGGACCGCCCGTAATCAACTTCTATATTTTAACACAAAGCCTTGTCTGACGCAAGGATTTTTTCTTTTTTTCTGCGATTTTTTCAACGATTTTTTCACAAAATCATTCTGCCCGGCTTCGTCTTCCCAGCCTTGGCTCCGGCCTTGGCTGCAGCTTTGCCTACGCTCTCGGATGGGTTTTATCGTAAACGTCCTTGATCCGGTTTTTCGTCACTGACAGATAGATCTGGGTGGCGGAAATATCCTCATGTCCCAGCAGCTCCTGCAGTGATTTCAGATCTGCGCCGTTCTGCAGCATATGTACGGCGAAGGAATTCCGCAGCACCTGCGGCGTCAGACTGTGTGACAGCTCTGCTTTTTCTCCGTACTCCTTCAGAATCTTCCAGAGACCCTGCCGCGTGATGGGCTTGCCGATATAATTGACAAACAGGCTACGTTCCTCCGGATGGCGGGCAAGGATTTCCTGACGTGCACCGTAGAGATATGTCTCCATGGCCTTTCTGCCCGGCCGCCCGATGGGAATAATTCTGGCTTTCATGTTCTCGCCGCTGCAGGTGACGAAACCCATGCGAACATTCACATCATCAATTTCCAGTGCAATCAGTTCGCTGGCACGGATCCCGGTAGCGTACAGCAGTTCCAGAATTGCCCGGTCCCGGATACCCTTCGGGCTTTCATCCGGCATTTTCATCAGAGTATCCACCTCTTCCACAGACAGATACTCGATTTCCTTCCGCTCAATTTTCGGAGATTTGATTTCCAGCGCCGGATTCCGGCTTACTCTGCCCTCTTCCACCAGATACTGAAACCAGGTGCGAATCGCCGCAAGCTTCCGGTTGACCGTAGCCTTGGCCTTTCCCTCCTGCTTGAGACGCATGAGATATGCCACCACTTCCGTATTGGACGCTTCTTCCGGATTCTCCACACCCCGCTCCTCTGCGAAACGGCAAAATCCGCGAATATCACGCTGATATGCTTCTATCGTATTCTCCGACATTTTCTTTTCTTCTTTTAAAAACAGTTCGAATTCTCTCACAGCACTCTCCACTTCACACATCTTCAATTTACACAAGCCCCTTCAGGGATGCTTTATTAGTATAGTACTTCTTCTGCTTTTTTTCAATGAAAAAATGTCGAAAATCGGGGGATTATGTCAACTTTTTTCTGTCAGGAATTCGGAAAGCCCTGCATATGTTTTTATGGGAGAACACATTATGGATAAAAAACTGTTTTATATGCTGCTTTTCACAGCAGCCACCGGTTTATGCTCCGGTGCATTTTTTGAAGTATGCATGACGGGAACGGGGAAAGACCAGCTGATGCAGCTTCTTTCCGGCTTTTTCAGTTCCGAGGGGAGCGGACTTTCGTTTCTTTCTTCTTTCTGGCAAAATATCCGCAGCGGACTTTTCTTTCTTCTGCTGTGCTTTATTTCGCCGGCGGCCGTGATTCTGCTGCCGCTGAACGTGCTTTTTCTGTTCTGCCGCAGTCTGTTTCTTGGTTTTTCCGCAGCCATGATTCTGGAGACCTTCGGACTATCCGGCATGGGGTATCTTCTGCTTACACTGGCTCCCGCCGGACTGGTGCAGATTTTTCTTTTTTCATTTCTCTGTGCCCTGTCGCTGCAGGAAGGCTTCTGCCGTATCAGTCAGAGAGCCGGCCGCCGCTTCAGCCGCTCCACATCAGCCGGAAAAACAAAAAACAGAAATGCCCTGCAGCTTTTCACAGGGCAATATCTGAATCTCTATCTGGCGGGACTTGCGGTCCTCATTCTTACCTGCCTGCTTCAGGCAGGCCTTCTGCAAGCAGTGACCTGACCATGAGAATGGCAATGACGGTCTTGGCATCTTCGATTCTGCCGTCCATGACCATATGATACAGGATCTCCACGTCCATTTCTTCCAGATCGATGGCTTCATTTTCATCAAAACAGGTTTCCCCCGGTGTCAGTTCTGTACACAAATACAGATAAAGCATCTCCTCCGAATATCCCACTGACGGATAAAACCTGGTCAGAAGCCTCACTTTGCCGGCTGTATAGCCGGTTTCTTCTTTCAGCTCACGAATTGCTGCATGCATCGGTTCTTCTCCCGGATCGATTTTTCCTGCGGGAACCTCCAGCATGACTCGTTCTGCAGGCTTCCGATACTGACGGACCATAACCATTTTCCCATCCGCTGTCAGGGCGGCCAGTACTGCGCCTCCGTTATGTTCCACGATCTCACGGTAGGAAGTCCCGTGCTCCACCGTCACTTTATCCTTTCGAAGATTGATGATGGCTCCTTCGTAAATTCGTTCGCTTTTCAGTGTCTTTTCTTCAAATGTCATACTTCCGGCCTCCTTTGTCCAGAAGTATTGTATCACAGTTATCTCGGCTCGACAATAAGTTTCATGGCGGTTCGTTCCTCTCCATCGATGTCAATATCGGTAAATGCCGGGATGCACACCAGATCCACGCCGCTTGGCGCCACGAATCCCCGTGCAATGGCCACCGATTTGACGGCCTGATTCAGAGCGCCTGCTCCAATCGCCTGAATTTCCGCACCGCCTTTCTCTCTGAGTACGCCTGCCAGTGCGCCTGCCACAGAATTGGGATTGGATTTCGCTGATACTTTTAAAATTTCCATTGTGATTCCTCCTGTTACAATGATCAAAATTTTATTGAATACACTGACGAAACGCATGTCGCTTCGCCTGTCTCTATTATAAAGGGAATTTATAGTAAATGGTGGAAAATTTTTCGCTAAGATTCGACAGGAAACGAAAGCTTTCGAATTTTTTTAATTTTTTTCACATTTTTTTCACAAAAACACTTGCATTTCTCCACGAAATTCAGTAGAATAAAAACGTGGTTATCCCCCCTGATAACCTCATAATCTCAAATCCAAAATACCCCTTTTGAACAAAGTAGCCTGCTCCCCTGCAGGCTATTTTGTTTTCCAGGGTAACAGAAAGGAATTTTCATGGAATGCATCATCAGAGAACATCAGCTGCCCTGCTTTTCTTCTCGCCTGACCGACCGGTATTTCGGCGGTCTGCGCATGGGCGTTTTTGATATAGAAACAATGGGACTGAATCCTGCTTCTGCCGAAGTGATTCTGGCCGGCTTTCTGGAAGTGTCCGGCGACGGAACTGCAGTGGCGCGCCAGTATTTTGCGGAAAATAAAAATCAGGAGAGAGAACTCTTGCTCGCCGTTCAGCAGGAACTGCAGAGGTATGACATGGTGCTGACATATAACGGCAAACATTTCGATCTCCCGTTTATCGAAAAACGTGCCGCCCTGCGCAGTGTTCCCCTGTCTGCTGCCGGCTGCTACAATCTGGATCTGTACCTGGTTCTTCACGGTCACAGCAACCTGAAATCAGTACTGAAAAATCTGCGGCAGAAAACCGTGGAGGATTATATGGGCCTCAATCCGGACCGAAAGGACGAAATCTCCGGAGCTGAAAGCATTCAGCTCTATGAATCCTATCTGAATGAGCCTGCGGGCATAAAAAAAGAAGCACTGAAAGAAAAAGTGCTTCTTCATAATCATGATGACCTGCTCCAGCTTTACAGGCTGCTTCCCATTCTGCAGCAGACAGACCTCCACCGTGCCATGAGCTATCTCGGATTTCCTGTGGCAGGACGCTGCGGATGGCCGCAGATGAATCTGTGCCGCATCCGGACAGATTACAGGGGGCTTTCTTTTCATGGCACATACGGCGGACCCGGCTTTTCCTATCTGTCTTATGATGACGGCCGCAGTCCCTTTTCCTGTCAATTCACACCGGAAGGTGAATTTCAGTTTCTCGTTGCCACCCGGCGTCATAAGGGAAGCCACTATCTGCAGCTGTCTGACTTTTTCGAATCGGACGGTGCCTTCTGCCGGTATCCCGGCTATGAAAACGGTTTCCTGATCCTCACGCAGGGGAATACCTCTCAGTATCTGGAGATCAACATATTCGTACAGACCTTCCTGCAGCACTTTATGGAACTGATTCCCTGCCCGCTTGCCTGAGATATGTCTGCCAGCGGTTACCTGGATGCCAGCCAGTCGCGATATCTGGTTTCCTTTTCCGGGCGATCGAAAGGATATCCGTACTGGTAACAGTCCACCACATCTGCATCCTTCACGATTTCCTCCACAGCGGTGCCGACCTCTGTCTTGCTGCTGTGGTTTTTTACTGCCTGCGCGATGATTTCAGTTTCTTCTTCTGTGAAGAGTCCGGTTTCTTTCAGAAATACCCTTACCGGCTCATATCCGGCCTCTGCATGGTCTTTTTGCCGACCGGTGAGGATTCTTCCGAAGTCATGAACTGCTGCGGCGCAGGCGGCGATTTCCGGGTCTGCATTTTTTCGCTCCAATGCCATCTCCCATGCCAGCCGCGCAGAGGATGCCATATGGATCCGCTCCCAGTTCAATGTCTCATCCCGGTCATCGACCTTTCCCTCCTGTTGATTGATCACATCCAGCAATAGATTCTCCAGTTTCAATAACCGATTCATCTTGCGTTTCCTCCTGCGTTATTCTTCCGCTTTGTCATCTGTTTCGAAATCCATGCACAGCCGGGTTTCGATGAACGGACGAATATAGGTATTAGCCACATGCACGTGTTCCGGATGCACGCTGTATCCCTTCAGTGCTTCTGCAGATTCAAAGGTGCTGTCCAGCATCATGTCGCAGGTCGATGTAGGCAGCATTTCCGTCCGGACGTGGATCTCTGTCATGCCGGGGATTCTGCCTGCCAGGCCTTCCAGTCCGGCCTTTACCAGTTTCCTTCTCTCTTCTTTCTCTTCTTCTGTCATTTCCTTCAGTTTCCATAAAATAATGTGTTTTACCATAATATCCTTCCTCCTGTGCTGCAATCTGCACTTTGATTCGCGCCTTGCGCTCTGAATGATTTATCAAAAAAACGGAAAATGCAGCTCTGACTTTCGTCAAAGCTGCATCAGTCGTCTGGTGACTCTATCGGGATTCGAACCCGAGTAGCCGCCGTGAGAGGGCGGAGTCTTAACCGCTTGACCATAGAGCCATATCCATTGATTATTATAGCGGATTGCTCTGAAAAAATCAAGCACTTTTTTAAATTCTTGCAAACTCTGTATAGATTGCCTGGATCGCGGATACATAATCGCTGCCGTCCACACCCAAGAGCATGCTGATCTTTCCGGTTGCATGGTCGATGAGACGAATATTAATCTTCCGGTTCGCCAGTGCACCCAGCACCTTTACCGCAATGGCCGGTGAGGTGGACAGTTCTCTGCCCACGATGGCGATCATGGCAATATCATGGTTGAAGGAAACCGAGGACGGCTGGATCCGATCCCGCAGTTCCTCTTCCAGCTCTGCCTCACAGGATCTTACCTGTTCTTCCTGCGCGACGATGGTCAGTGAATCGATACCAGCCAGCAGATTCTTTATGAAAATCTTTTTCTCTGCGAAGATCTCCAGGATTTCAGCCCGCAGTTCCGGCAGCTCCGACAGCCTTGCCTTTTCAATGGAAATGGTGATATTCCCCTTATTTCCGGAAATGCCGGTGATCTCCAGCTTGCTCTGATAGTAATCTGCATTTTTTACAATCAGAGTGCCGCTGTCCTCCGGCCGGTTGGTATTTCGGATATGGATCGGAATACCCACTCTGGTCACCGGGAAAACAGTCTCTTCGTGAAGTACCGCAGCACCCATATAGGACAATTCCCGCAGTTCCTTATATGTGATCACCGGCACCGACAGCGGATGATCCACAATTCTCGGATCTGCCATCAGGAAGCCGGATACATCGGTCCAGTTTTCATATACATCGGCACCTGCTGCAGCTGCAACTACAGCACCGGTAATGTCCGAGCCGCCCCGCGGGAAGGTTCCGATCCGCCCATCAGGCAAGGTACCGTAGAATCCCGGAATGACAGCATGGTCATGATCTGTCAGAAGGCGTCCCAGTACTTCACGGGTCTTTTCTTCGTCATAACGACCCTCTTCATCCAGGAATATCGTTCCTTCCGCATCGATAAACTCATATCCTATAAATTCTGCCATGATGCGGGCATTGAGATATTCACCCCGACTGATGATATAGTCTTTCTTCAGCGGATCTCCCAGTCCGGAAGCGATTTTTTCAAATTCCTCGTCGATATTGACGGAAACGCCCAGGCTGCGAACCAGCACCTTGTAGCGTGACTGGACTTTCGCCAGAATATCCCTGGCTTCCTCCCCGTCTTTCTCAGCCGCAGCAATCAGCATATCCGTTACCTTCTGGTCGTCTTCGGATCGCTTTCCCGGTGCGCTGACCACCACCAGGCGGCGTTCCGGCTCCGCCTTGATAATGTCCGCGCATTTGCGGAACTGGGAAGCATCTGCCAGAGAGGTTCCGCCGAACTTGACAACCTTCAGATCCACCTTGCCATCATTCTGGAACATGTTCCGCACCGATTCGTCGTGAATCTGGGTAATGTCATACTGGGTTGTCTGGTAAACGAAATAGTTGAGCCAGTTGGAGTACAGCAGGTTGGCGCAGGAACGCCACTTGACCACAGGAGCCTTCGTGTCATCGTCCTCCGGATAGTAGTTGCACGGCACCTTCGGATTGAGGCCGGCCTTCTTGTCCCGCACATACTCCTTCTCCAGGGTGTTCCAGTCATATTCCGAGTGTCCCATGATGAAGATCTGCCGATCATCGTTGGATTTGACCGCATAGATGCCGGCTTCCTCTGAACTGGAAATGATCTTCAGCTCCGGCACCGCTTCCACGTCTTCCCGGTAGACCGTCGTATTTCTCGAATGGGGCACATAGAATTCGTCGTCAAAACCGCGGAACAGCATCCCGTTCTTATAGTCCAAGTGATGCTTGTATACACCGGACAGCTTTTCCGGCAGCCGGTGCTTCTGTATGCCGTAGTGATAATACAGCCCGGCCTGGGCGCCCCAGCAGATATGGAAGGTGCTGTGGACATGGCGTTTGCTCCACTCCATGATTTCGCAAAGTTCGTCCCAGTATTCCACCTCTTCAAATTCCAGCAGCTCCACCGGCGCTCCGGTAATGATCATGCCGTCATAGAACTTGTGCCGGATCTGGGCAAAGGTCTTATAGAAAGCAATCATGTGCTCTTCGGATGTATTGGACGCCTTATGGGTGCTGGTCTGCAAAAGCTCCAGCTCTACCTGCAGCGGTGTATTACCCAGAAGACGGGTCAGCTGTGTCTCCGTATCGATCTTCGTCGGCATCAGATTCAAAATCAGAATCTGCAGCGGACGGATATCCTGGGTCATGGCCCGGGTGTCCGTCATGACGAAGACATTTTCGGCGGTAAGGGTCTCTATGGCAGGTAAATTGTTCGGTACTTTAATCGGCATAAGTTATATCTCCTGTTCTGCATACTTTTCCAGAATACGAATTACTAACTGTGTACATTTATCCATCTGCTCCACGCTGGCGACTTCCGTCACCGCATGGTGATTGAAGGAGCCGGTTCCCAGATTCGGGCAAGGCACTCCTTTATAGGACAGCTCTGCCCCGTCTGTACCGCCCCGTGCCGGTTTGATCTTTGGCTCTGCCCCCAGCTCCTGCATGGCATCACAGGCAGTATTCACCACATGCATATGCGGCTTGATCATTTCCAGCATGTTCCGGTATCCGTCGGTAATCTCCACCTGGACGGTTCCGTCTCCATACCGTGCGTTAAGAAGCTGAGCCGCACGATGCATATTATCCTTCCGTCCGCGGAAGATCTCTTTGTCATGATCCCGGATCAGATACTGCAGCCTGCAGTGTTCACAGTCGCCGCTGATGGTTTCCAGATGGTAGAAACCGTCATGGCCCTCTGTATGCTCCGGACGTTCCCATGGAGGCAGCATATGATCAAACTCCATGGCGATCAGCGAAGCATTCTTCATTTTATCCTTGGCATCTCCCGGGTGGGTAGCTACACCGCTGACTGTTACGACCGCCAGCGCCGCAAAGAAGTTTTCATAGCAGATGCCGCCGAAACAGCCACCATCCACTGTATAGGCAAACTGTGCACCGAAGGCTTCCACGTCAAAGTGGTCCTGGCTGGTGCCGATTTCCTCATCCGGTGTAAAGGAAAATGCTACTTTTCCATGCTTAACTTCCGGATGGTGCAGCAGGTATTCCAGTGCCGTCACGATTTCTGCGACGCCTGCCTTATCATCTCCGCCCAGCAGCGTATATCCGTCTGTCACCAGCAGTGTCTGGCCGCTGCAGGCAGAAAGGCTCTCGTCCTTTTCCGGATCCAGAATCATACCGCTTTCCAGGGTAATCCGTCCGCCGTCATAGTTTTCAATCACCCGCGGCATCTTCGTGACGCTGGGATGGGCTTCTGACGTATCCACATGGGCAAGGAAGCCGATGACCGGAACCTGTTTCTCCACATTGGAAGGAAGACTGCCGTAAATGTATCCCTTTTCATCCAGACGTACATCCTCGATACCCATGGCCTTCAGTTCTTCTGCAAGGTACTTTGCAAAATCCATCTGCCCGGCAGTGCTTGGCACAGTCTGGGAGTTTTCGTCGGACATGGTGTTCCAGCGGACGTAGTCCAGGAATCTTTCACAGGTTGTTTTCATGATGGCCTCCTTTTGTTTTCACGTTATATAATACTAATGTTTTAATATTCACGTTTGCTGGATCGTTTCCAGATGCCCATTTTTTCTGCTTCCTGAATCAGTTCGTCGCGGAAATCCGGATGGGCAATGTTTATGAGCATTTCCGCCCGCTCCCAGGTGGATTTGCCCTTCAGGTTGGCTGCACCGTACTCCGTCACGATGAATCCAGTACAGGACCGCGGCGTGGTCACCACAGAGCCCGGTGGAAGCACAGGGCTGATCAGAGATATTCGCTGTCCGTTTTTCAGCACTCTGGTGGACGGCAGACAGAGGAAACTCTTGCCGCCGTTGGACCGGTATGCGCCGATGACGAAGTCCAACTGCCCGCCGGTACCGCTGATCTGCTGGTATCCTGCGGTTTCTGCGCAGACCTGTCCGTAAATGTCCACTCCGATACAGCTGTTGATGGACACAAATTTATTGATCTCTGCAATGTTGGTACAGTTATTTACCCATTCTACCGGTGCACAGCAGCAGGTAGGATTGTTATCAATGAAGTCGTAGAGCTTCTTGCTGCCTGCGGCGAAGGAATACACCGCACGTCCGTGATTCATGGGCAGATTGATCTTATTCACGATCTTCCCTGCCTCATAGAGATCCAGATACGCATCCACGAACATCTCCGTGTGAATATTCAGGTCATTGATATCGGATTTAGCCAGAAGGGATCCGATGGAAGACGGCAGACCGCCGATACCGATCTGCAGCGTGGAACCGCTTTCCAGATGGTTCACCACATGATTGGCAATCTCCTGATCCACGTCTGACGGCGGCTTGATGGAAAGCGTCGCCATGGGCGGATTGTCTCCCTCCACGATATAGTCTACATCTTTAATGTTAATCTCATTGCTGTAGCCGTAGGCGAAGGGCATATTTTCATTGACCTCCACCACGATCTTCCGTGCGCCGCGGATGACGCCCAGCATGTCCGCCACCTGGGGTCCCAGGTTGAAGTCACCGTTGCAGTCCATGGGTCCCACCTGAAACATGGCCACGTCGATATGGTTACCGTTATCATTCCACAGTTCCGGCAGTTCGCAGAACATCATGGGCATATACCAGCAGTTGCCTTCCTCGGCCATACGCCGGTCGAAGGCACTGAAATGGGCCGAAATAAACCGGACATGGCGGTTTCCCTCTTCCCCCAGGGCCTTTGCCGCTTCCCAGGTCTTCAGCGGCTCCGGATGGATTCCCACGGTGGACAGGATCGTCACATCCCGAAGATCACCGACCCGTTCTGCCAGCGCTCTGTCCATGGCATCCACCACGCCGGCTCCCGTGCCGAAATGCACTCTGTATCCGTTTTTTACGATTGCAGCAGCTTCTGATGCTGAAACTTTCTTGCTTTCATATTGTGCTTTTAACTCAGCTGCATGACTCATCTGTCATTCCTCTTTTCTGCTCAAAAATCGTCATTAATAATATATACCCGGATAAAAAACATTTAAACAGAAAACCTGCCGTTTTACTGCGGCAGGTCTTTCTTCGAAGGGCCTTCGATACATGTTCCGTCTTTCTGATACCGGCTTCCATGACATGGACAATCCATGGTCTGCTCCAACCGGTTTTCCTTCAGGGCGCAGCCCATATGGCGGCACCTTGGCCCGGAAGGCTTCAGCAGATTTATTACCGCAGATCCAGCGTTTGCCGCAAGTGGGAGAACAGGTACATGCCTGCTGCTCCGCAGCATGTGGCTGCAGGGATGCTTTCCGCCGGTAATTTCTTCTGCCAGGATTTTCGCAGCCATCATGGATCCGGTCATGCCCCATTTATTAAAACCAGAAGCCACCCAGAGACCGTTGTGTTTCCTTCCGTAGCTGCCGATATACGGCAGTCCGTCAGCTGTCATGCAGTCCTGTGCCGCCCATCGGTAACCGGTCTTCCATCCCGGATAGAAGTCCTTCGCCTGATGCTCCAGCAGTTTCCAGCAGTCCGGACCTCCACCAGCTTCTCCGGTCCGATCAGAATATCCTCCCAGAAGCAGCATTCCTTCTGCCTCCCGAAGGGTGAGACCAGCCTCGTCTTCGTCCACATACATGCATTCCGGCATCTCCATTTCGTGACTCTTTCCCGCGATGAGAAAGGTCCTGGACTGATGCATCTTCAGGAAATAGAAGCCCTGCCGGTTATAGAACGGAAAATGGGATGCAATCACCACCTGATCCGCCAGAATGGTGCCACCCTGGCTCACTGCCTCCCATCCACCGTCGTGCCACCGTTTCAGATGGAGGATTCGCGTATTTTCAAAGAATTGCACACCCTTCACCGCCAGAACGCCCGCCACCCCGAACAGCAGCTTCAGCGGATGAAAGCTGGCCTGATTCGGAAACTCCACTGCCCCGTTTACCCCAAAGGGAAGCTCCGTTTTTTCTTTAAATTTTGCGGGAAACCCCAGTTCTTCCAAAGCCCGCATCTCACGCTCCGCCTTCTCCCTGTCACCCAGCGTATAGACCACATTGGGTCTTCTCCGGAAGTCACACGGAATGCGGGAAGCCAACATTTCATATTCTCTGATGGCATCTTCCGCGGCATCCAGATACCACCCCGCCTGTTCTGTTCCGTGAAGGCGAATCAGTTTCTCATAGAGAAATCCCTGCTGCGACGTAATCTTGGCCGTGGTTCCTCCCGTCACCCCCTGTCCGATCCGAAATGCATCGGCCACGATGCACCGGACTCCTTTTTCCTGCAGTTTGTCTGCCAGAAGTACACCAGCCATGCCGCCGCCGATGATCAGCACATCACAGCCGGCCACACCGGCAAGCCGAGGATGTGAATCCATATTTGCGGTATCCTGCCACAATGATACCCCCGGTTTTCTTTGTATCCTATCCGCAGTCATCACCGTTCCTCCTTTCCGAAAGCCGGTGCACACACACCGTTTCTGCAGGAAGTAAAGACCGCAGGGTTCAGCCAGCGGCAAAGGGCCAGCAAAAAGAAGGTGTGACTGGAGGGTGGATTTTGTCCGGGAGCAGAAAGCCAGGCAATCTGCTTCATTGCAGCCTCGGCGAAAAATGTGCTGTCCCCCCTGCTGTAATGGGCCAGGGCAGTCAGGTTATATGCCATGACCGAATTGCCGCTGGGCATGGCTCCGTCGTATACCTCTTTCGGATTTGCAACCAGCTGCTCGCCGGTTTTCCCTGCCATGAAAAATCCCGGTCCGTCCGGATCTCCGAATTCCTTCATGGCCTTTCTCTGAAACCGCTGGGCCTTTTCCAGCCAGTCACGTTTCGATGTGGCCTCATAGAGTCCCAGCAGTCCGCACACAAACCATGCGTAATCATCGAGAAACCCGGTGCCGGTATCGCTGCCCTTTCGGTAGCTGACAAACAGTGTAGTCAGATCCGGAGAACGATCCGCCTGCTTCAGGATCATCCGGCAGCAGTCCTCGGCCGCCTTCAGCCAGGTTTTATTACCCGTCAGCCGGAAAAGCCACGACAGAGCCCAGACGGCCATTCCGTTCCATGCCGTGAGAATTTTATCATCCGTATGCAGCGGATATCGTTTTTTTCGATATTGAAATACCTTTTTCCGCAGGCTGGTCTCCCCTTCCCACGGATTCTCGTGTCCCAGCAGGTTTAGAATGTTTTTCCCCTCGAAGTTACCAGCTTCCGTTACGCCGTAATGGGAGCAGAATACCGGGCCGTCATTCTTTCCCAGCTCCTCGATGAGCTCACGCCTGGTAAAGGTATAGAAACGGCCCTCCTCTCCCTGGCTGTCTGCATCCTGCGCGCTGTAAAAACCGCCGTTTTCACCCCGCATTTCCCTGAGAATCCATTCGCCGGTACGTTCTGCCGCATCCAGATAATATTTCTTTTTCGTCAGCGCCCATGCCTGCCCATAGCAGACGATCAGCAGTGCATTATCATAGAGCATCTTTTCGAAATGAGGTGCCAGGAAGAAACGGTCTGTGGAGTATCTGCAAAATCCGCCGCCCAGGTGATCATATAGTCCCCCCTTTTGCATTTGTGTCAGAGTCTTTTCTATCATCTCCAGCGTTTGCCGGTCTCCGGTCTGCTGATAATACTCCATAAGGAACAGAAGGTTGTGGCCCGCCGGAAATTTTGGTGCCATACCGAATCCCCCGTATTGCGAGTCAAAGGATCGTTTCAGTTCCTGCACGCCCTGTTCTGCCAGTCTGCGTCCCTGCTCCACAAGGGCTTCCTCGTCCATATCACAGGGTGTGCCGGTTCTTTCCTCGCTCCTGCGTATCTGCTGTACCACGGTGCCGGCTGCCTCCAGCAGTTCCTTTCGCCGGGATTTCCATGCCTTTTTGATGGCGTCCATAAGCTCCAGGAGTCCCGGCATACCAGGATGCTCTGCAGACGACTGTTTCGGGAAGTAAGTTCCGGCAAAAAACGGTTTTCCGTCAGCTGTCAGAAACAGATTCAAAGGCCAGCCGCCGCTTCCTGTCATCAACTGACAGGCTGTCATATATACCGCATCGATATCCGGACGTTCTTCCCGGTCCACCTTCACCGGTACAAAATAATGGTTAAGTTCTTTCGCTACTTCTTTATCCTCAAAGCACTCTTCTGCCATCACATGACACCAGTGGCAGGTACTGTAACCGATGCTGAGGAATATGGGCTTGTCTTCTTTGCGTGCTTTTTCGAAAGCCGCCTCACTCCATGGATACCAGTCCACCGGATTCTCCGCATGCTGCAGCAGATAGGGACTGGTCTCTTTTTTTAAATGGTTCATACTGCACCTCCGTTCTTATCGTTTAGTATGCACCTTTTCCATTCTTTGTACCCGTCTGCGGTTTTTCCTAAAAATACCAAAAGAGCGCTGTCAAAGCGCTCTGTCTCAATATATGCCAGCGGGTGGATTTTGGGAAGGGATGCGATTAGCCGTGATCCTTCGGAGCGTCTTTATCGCCGCACTGTTTCGCCAGCTGCTCTTTGTGATACTGCAGGGTATAAAGCTGATAATATCTTCCTTTCTGTTTCAGCAGGCTTTGATGGTTTCCCTCTTCCATAATCTCCCCATGAGAGAGCAGAATAATGTGGTCCGCATGCTGAATGGTGGATAAACGATGCGCAACGATCAGCATGGTACCGATGTTTCTCATCTTTTCGAGAGAATCCTGTATCAGCAGTTCCGTTTCCGTATCGATATTGGCAGTGGCTTCGTCCAGAATCATCACGGATGGATGGTGGAGCACTGTTCTGGCAAAGGAAAGAAGCTGCCGCTGCCCTGCTGAGAAGTTATTTCCCCGTTCCAGAACTTCTTCATCCAGTCCGTTTTTCAGACGGCTGATGAAGCTGTCTGCATTGACATAGCGGCATGCCTGCCAGATTTCTTCCTCCGTGAACTCGTCCCGCAGCGTCAGATTGCTTCGTATGCTGCCGGAAAACAGAAATACATCCTGCAGCATCTGTCCGAAATGCCTTCGCAGCGATGCGATACGGATTTTTTTGATATCGATGCCGTCAATCAGGATCTGCCCCTTCTGGATATCGTAGTTGCGGCAGATCAGAGACAGGATGGTCGATTTTCCTGAACCGGTGGCACCCACCAGGGCTACGGTCTGGCCAGGTTCCACATGGAATGAAATGCCTTTCAGAACCCATTCCCCCGGGTTGTAACTAAACCAGACGTCGCGAAACTCGATCTCACCCCGGATTGTTTCCAGGTCGATGAGAGCATCTTCGCCGCCTTCTCCGCTGCCTGTTTCTACACCTGTCTCGTCCGTAATCTGCGGCACCATGTCCATAATGGTAAAGATTTTTTCGGCAGCCGCAAAAGACCGCTGAAGCGTATCAAACTGCTCCGCCAGCGTCTGAATCGGATTGAAAAACCTTGAAATATACATATAGAAGGTGACGATCACACCGCTGGTCATGGTCTGACCAAAGAAGCTGAAATCGTCGATATAGCCCCGGCCGCCCAGATAGAACAGACAAAGCACCGAGGAAATGTACAGCATATAGATCATGGGCCTGAAGATGCCAAACACAAACATCCGGTTCTTTTTCGCCCGCCGCAGGTTTTCGCTTTTTTCCAGGAATTCTTCCATCTTCCGGTCTTCCTGATTGAAGATTTGTGTGATCTTCATGCCGGAAAGGTTCTCCGAAAGATAGGTATTCACATCTGTGGTCGCATCGTTTACACTGCGGTGCACTTTTCGCGAAAACTTCCGGAAAATGACCGTGAAAAGCACCACGAACGGAACAAAGCAAAGAACCATCAGTGTAAGCGCATAGTTGAGCAGCAGCATGGCAAAAAGCACGCCCACAACTACCACGATATTCTTTATCAGAGTCACCAGAATGTTGGTGAACATATAGGAAATGGCGTTGGTGTCATTGGTCACCCTGGTTACCAGTTTTCCCACAGGGATTGCCGACAGCTGCCCATGGGAAAGGTTCTCAATATGAACGAAGATATCCTCTCTCAGCGCTGACAGGATCTTCTGACCGGTTTTTTGCAGGATCATGGACTGTCCATACGTACAGATCATACTGATCACCAGGATCCCTGCATACAGGCCTACCATTGTCCACAGATAGCGAAGCTGAAATTCCCCCTTTACCGTTTCCTCGATCTGTCCGATCAGAAGCGGAGAAACCAGATCATAGGCGATGGAAAAGACCAGAAGCACCAGTACGATGCCGAAAGCTTTCCGGTAAGGCTGTGCATAGACCAGAAGTCTCCGGATAATTTCCCTGTCATCCATATGACGGTCGAATTCCGCTTTTTCCTTTCTGTTTTTTTCTGCCAGCCAGGCTATGGTAAAAACCAGTGTAAATATGCCGATAATGGCTCCTACGATGAGGATCGGAAGATACTCATACATGGCTTTCACCTCCCTCATCTTCCAGCTGCTGCAGTTCAACCATTCTCTGATATCCGGGGCAGCTTTCCATCAGCTGCAGATGGCTTCCTGCGGCTGCAAGATGGCCGTTTTCCAGATACAGAATTTTATCCATCTGCTGAATCGTTGAGATCCTGTGGGCGATCAGAATGGTCGTCTTCCCTTTTCGGATCTCCCGGAGATTCTGCAGGATCGCTTTCTCTGTTTTTGAATCCACCGCAGATACGGAATCATCGAGGATCAGCACAGGCGCATCCTTCATCAGTGCCCGGGCTATGGAAATCCTCTGTTTCTGTCCGCCGGATACGGTTATGCCTCTCTCACCCAGTACAGTTTCATATCCGGAAGCAAATTCACGAATATTGTCATTCACATCTGCCATCCGTGCCGCCAGCTCTATCTTTTCCATATTCGAAACATCTCCGTTATTACCGAAAGCAATATTCCGGGCAATGGTATCGGAAAACAGGAAGTTATCCTGTGGTACATATGCAAATGCATTTCTTACAGACTCAATGGACAGTGAATTAATATCCTTCCCGTCAAGAAAGATCATGCCGTCTTCCACGTTATAAGTACGAAGGAGCAGATCCACCAGCGTCGTCTTTCCAGCACCTGTCTTTCCCACCAGTCCCACCTGCTCACCTGCTGCAATATCCACCGTGATATCCGTCAGCACGTTCTGCTCTCCGTCCGGATATCGGAACGTCAGGGATTGAAAACGGATTCCGCCCTGAGGATTTAGCAGCTCTGATATGCCCTGCCGGTCTCTTACCACAGGTTCTGCATCCAGGAGTTCACTGATCCGCTCCAGCGAAGCTTTTCCCCGTGAGGTCATATCGATCAGTTCGGAGACAGCCATGATCGGCCAGACGACCGCATTGAAGTAGCCTATGAATTCCACCAGTTCACCTGCGTTGAACCTGCCTTGAAAAACAAGATATCCACCATATCCGAGAATGACACAAATCACACTTTCCACAAACATGGTCACCAGAATACGAAGAAGTACAGATGCTCTGGTATGATCGATGTTCGCCTTTTCATTTTCCAGGTTTAGAGATTTGAAAGCCATCAGTTCTTTTGCTTCTTTCACAAAAGCTTTAATTACCGCAATCCCCGAAAAGCTTTCCTGAGAAAAATCTGAAAGTTTGGAGAAGGCTTCCTGCCGCACATCCCATTTGATCATCATATATCGACCGACGACGGTGGCACTGGCAAGAAGAAATGCCATGGGAATCAGAGAAAGCAGGGTAAGAACAGGATCCATGCGCCACATTTTTACAATGGCCAGCACGCCCATAAGAAGCGTATCCAGGAACATCATGATACCCCATCCAAAGCATTCCTGCACCGTATCCAGATCATTGGTAAACAGACTCATCAGGTTTCCTACTTTATTGACCTGGTAATACTCACAGCTCAGTCTGCGGGCATTATCGAACATCTCATTTCTCAACTGCGCTTCCACCCGGATGGCCGCACCAAAAAACATGGCGCGCCAAAGAAATCTTCCGAAGACGATCGCAAGAATAATCCCTACCATGGGCATGCAGATCCGGTCAAGAAGGAATGTAAGATCGAAGGCAAGAATCTGCCCGTTTACTTCCACCACGCCCCGGTTCATGCCATTGATGACCATCTGATATAAATTAGGAATAATCAACTGCAGAAAATCAACCATAAAAAGTGCTGCCATACCCAGAAGCAGCATCGGTGCATAATGTAAATAGTATTTATTTATGTGCCTTCCAAAAATCAAAAAACCACATCCCTTTCCATTACAATTACAGTTTCCAGAAAAAGTATAACATGTAAAGAATATAAAGGCAATATGATGAATAGCAAGATAAGAAAAAAAAAAAGCGAGCAGAATGCTCGCTTAACTGGTGACCCCATCGGGAATCGAACCCGAGTTACCGCCGTGAAAGGGCGATGTCTTAACCGCTTGACCATGGGGCCGAAAAAACCGGCAACGTCCTACTTTCCCAGGCAGCTTCCCACCAAGTATCATCGGCGCTAA
>JAQXSU010000283.1 GCA_029219125.1 Bacillota bacterium | reverse complement strand
ATTCTGCATGCTCCGGACTTTTTTACATTATGTTATATATTATCCTGTCAATCCGCCGTTTTTTAGACATTACGCAAACCGCAGCGTCCATCCGCTTTCTTCCTCTCCGCTTCCGGTTCCTCCCGCCGCAGTCAGCACCGGCTCCAGCAGCTGCCTGACTGCGTTCTCTGCCTGGGTCTTTGCTTCTGTCAGCAGCCCCTTTTCTCGTGCCTTTTCCTCCACGGTTTTCTTCTGATCCGCATAAAACGATGTGTAATCCTCTACCGTGAACGGATTGAAGATACTGGTCTTCTCATCATAGATTTTCACGCTGTCCTCGTCGATTTCGTGGCTGAGGATCTCGGCTCCCGGCAGTTTCACCGTCACAGTCTTTGCATTCTGATCCACGTCGACTTTCACTTCTGCCATGTCGATTCCCGCTTTGATGATGCCATCAAAAGTCAGGAGGAATTTATTGGTGGTAAACGGCATCTTCACGCCGTAAAACTCCTTGCTGCTTTCATACTGCCCCAACTCCGTGTATGTATAAGTCACCACTGCCAGTTCGCTCATGGCTGAAATTTTATTCTGCAGCACGATGGCCGAAATTTCCACGTTTTCCCGGCTTCCGCCTCCGGACGTTTTCCCCAGCAGCCAGCCTCCGCCCAGCAGCAGCACGCCCAGCAAAATCCCCACGATCAGAAGTTTTATGGTTTTCACAGGTCTGATTGATTTCATACGCGTTTTTCTTTCCTTTCTATCCCTTTTGATTGTTGGCAGCGTTCTTCCTGCGCTGCACTCTCGGGTCTATTCTACAATTTTCGACAGCGGAATGCAAGAAAAATGTATATGCTGTCATGGACATAAATCCGCCAAAATGGTAAAATACAAGTAAACATACGAAAGACAGAAAGAAAGGCAGGCATTCCATTATGACTTCAAAATTGCGCTGTACAATTCCTGTACTCATTTTTATATTGCTGTTTTCTTTTACAGTTTCACCGGTTTCATTTGCATTTGCCGAAGAAGCTTCTACGGTCAGGATCAACGCCGCTTCATTTCCGGACGAAGCCTTCCGGCAGTGGGTACTCACAAATGCAGATACAAACGGGGATCAGTGTCTGGATTCCTCGGAAGTCGCAGCCGTGACAAGCATCAATATCAGCCAGAATAAACAGATTCAGAGCGTTTCCGGCATTGAATATTTCGCTGCTCTGGAACAGCTGAACTGCAATTACACAAATCTTCGCGAGCTGGATCTTTCAGCCAACATGCACCTGAACAATCTCAGTGCTATCAGTACCTGCCTCATCGCACTGAGTCTGCCGGAGGGTTTCAGCGGAATGTCTTCCGGGATCCATTCAGAGAATGTGATATGGCTGGATGAAGGGGAAAGTACCTTTGACTTAAAAAACTGGGCTCCGTCCCTGCGGCCCGAATGTGTGCAGGGATCCGTATCACTGGACGGCAGCTTACTGAAAGGACTGGTTCCCGGCGAAGATTTTTACTTTTATTATGTCTATGATGGAACTACCAATTATAACAATACGATGAACAAAATCATGTGCTATATTCGGGTTCGTTCCACCAGCACGAAGCCAGTATCTGCGAAACCTGATTCCACAGCAAATTATCCCGGCATGCCGCTTTCCGTTTATACGGCGGCCGTGTCAGCGCGGAGTTTATATGATCTGGCGAAAAGGTCGTATTACAACTGTGCCGGAGAGTTTGTAATCGATACCACCTCCTCTGCTGCAGTGGATGGTGTGCAGGTTTCGTTTGAAATCGGAAGCCTTCCAACCGGGGATTACGGGAAGCTCAACGACCTGGGAATTGATACGAATTTCGGACATCTGCGCATTCGGGCGGATGCCCTTCGCATTTTCTTTAACAGCTCACGCTATTCCACCGTTGTATTCCGAATCCAGAAATCCGGTGAAAATAAATATCAGCTGGCATGGAGCATTTCATCCAAGTCCGGAGAACCGGCTTCCTCATCCATAACCCTGCCGGAAGGAAGTATTCAGTTCACAACGGTTCCGGAAGGTTCTCTGGTTGGAAAAAAACTGCAGTATCGTTTCGCCGGCGGCAATTTGAGCCCTTCCACCCGGGACTGCATCGGTAATGCAGATGGAAGCGTAACGATATCCGCAGAAAAGTCGGGATCCTATACTTTGCTGGAAAAGAAATCGTCCGATACCGGAATCAGTGTCAATTACACACTGGACATTATAAATCCCTCCTACGGCTTTGCCGATGAGGAGAATTCCAACACGCTGACCATCGGTGCCAACAGCGGCTGCTATCTTCAGGACATCATCGTAAACGGCGTTTCTGTCGGGCCAAAAGAGCTTCTGACCGTTGCAGAGGGTGACGTAATCCGCATCATCTTTTCGAAAATCGGCGAAACGGTAACGGTTGACACCGATTCTCAGACACTCTCAAAAGCGGAACGAATCATTGCAGGTGTAAAGGCGACTACCATCAAGGCCTCCTCCTCTCGCACATCCAAGGGGATCCGGCTGTCCTGGAAAAAATCCGCCGGCTATTCCGTCGATGCGTTCCAGATCTTCCGTTCTACCAAGAGAACCACCGGGTATGGAACCAAGCCATTCTATACAACCAAAACAGGGAAAGCGACCTCTTATACCAATACAAAAAGTCTGGTGAAAGGAAGATACTATTATTATAAGATCCGCGGCGTGCGCACGATCAATGGAACGAAGTATTATACCAAATGGTCCAATATCTGCTATCGCAGAGCATGATAGAACTAAAACATTTTAATCAAAGGAGGAAACATTATGCTGCATGAAGTAACTTTCAAGTCATTTAACGAACGCGACACCGTTTACGGCTGGATCTATGTGCCGGCCTGCAAGCCAAAGGGCATCGTTCAGCTGATCCACGGCTTCGGCGAACATTCCCGCCGGTATTCCCACATGATCGTCCGCTATCTGGAAGCCGGCTATATCGTCGCTGCGGATGACCATGTGGGCCATGGCAAAACTGCTGTGGAAAATCCGGGCACCTGGGGCAACTGGGGCGAAAAGGGCTGCCACACTATGATGGAAGACGAGCATTCTCTGAAGGAACTGGTTTGTCAGATGTATCCTGGTCTTCCGTATTTCCTTTTCGGTCACAGCATGGGCTCCTTCATCGCACGTGATTTTATCGCAAAATACGGCAATGAGCTGGCCGGTGTCACCATCTGCGGTACAGCGGGCCAGTTTCCGGTTTCCGATGTACTGATGAAAAAGATGGAGGATCTGGTTGCTTCCGGGAAAGGAGATGAAGCAGATCCTTCTCTGGGCGGCGATCTGCTGGGATGGATGTGTGAGCGCTGCGGCGAAATCAAACTGGGCAACGAGTGGATCTGCCACGATTCGTATGTACAGCAGGATCACGCCGCAGATCCGTTTGATGCATTCACCAAGCCGACTGCCAACCGTTCCATGCTGGACTTCGTAGGCATGATGAAAGTCATCGAAGGAACTGAATGGGCTGAAAAAGTTCCTGTAACTCTTCCGATCTATAACATCGCCGGCGACGAGGATCCGGTGGGTATGTATGGTCAAGGGGTTTACCAGGTTTCCAACTGGCTGATTTCCACCGGCCATACGGTAAAGACCAAACTCTACTCCGGCTATCGCCATGAAATCCACAACTACGCCGACCTGAAGGACCAGGTGTCCGACGGCATCATCGCATTTATGGACGGCATCGTCGAATAAGGTGCCTGCTGGTTGCCGGTTGCTGATTGCCGATTGCTGAAGTGGCAGGATGTCTTGAAGCTGTGCTGACGCCAATTTGTCATTTGGTTTTCAAAAAAGGGCTGATTGTTTTCAAAAAGAAAACTTTTCGCCCTTTTTTGAAAACTTTTATTATTATGCATTCTTTTTCGGCAGTTTTCTGTGTTTCCATCTTCTGTTTAATCCATAATTTAGAAATTTACGGTTTCTTTGGACGCTGCCTGTGTCATTTTTCTGCCTGTTTCTCATTTCGGTTTTCTTTTTTTTCAGAAAAGTTTTCCTTTTGAAAACTTTTCGGCCAAAATGGAAAACAGGTTTCTGCGGCAGGCAGCATTCCCGTCTTCCTCTCCTGTACTTATGAATTTTTATGCATCAAAATCGCATAATATTTGCATGATTGCTGCATGAACGGCTTGCCTGCACTGAGTGAATCTCCCGACCGCGCACGAAAAAAACGCCCCGCTATCCGCGGGGCGTTCGTAAGGTGCGTGTATCACGCAAATATTCTGGTGATTTGTGGCAGGCTCGAACTGCCGACCTCTTGGTTGTCACCCAAGTGCTCTCCCAGCTGAGCTAACAAATCACAACCCTTGGTACTTTCACAGTATACCACAGGTCTCTGTGTCTGGCAAGCTGTATTCTTCAGAAAGGTCGTGTCAAGTTGTTGTGGAGTTTTTTGTTGACACCTCCAATGTATTTTTAACAGAACAATGTGTTTTGTGCCTGCCCCAGGCCATGAATCAGTGTCTGCGTTCCGCTTGCACCATCAAATGGCACGATTGGTTTCTCG
>JAQXSU010000282.1 GCA_029219125.1 Bacillota bacterium | reverse complement strand
TTCTTCATGGCTTGCCATGTCTTCCACCTGCACCTTCAGGCCTACGCTGACCTGATCCTTCGGCACCTCATTTTCATCAATGATCTTAGCCTTACGGATCATATTTTCCAGTTTAATGATTCTTTCTTCCAGTTCCGCCTGTTCATTCTTCGCGGAATCATACTCGGAGTTTTCGGAAAGGTCGCCATAAGAGATCGCTTCCTTTAATCTTTCGGATACTTCCTTACGTCTCACGGAAACCAGTTCTTCATGTTCCGCTACAATTTTGTCATACCCTTCCTGGGTTAATAGAATTTCTTCTGCCATTTCATTTCTCCCCTTTATCTATATTTCTGCCGGTCTGTCCCCATGGCATCCGCAGAAGCTGATTTAACAGTATATGCAGTATTTGGACGAAGTATATGGATCAGACGTATGCGATATGCACATTTCTGCAATTTGTCAGATAAATCAGCGTCGCATAGTTAATGTCAAATTCCATAATGTCTCCAACCTTGTAATCCTTTTCCGCATCTTCAACATCCACGATGGTGTGGTCACTGGACGCACCGAGAATCTCAATGCCTTTTTCCAGCGGAAGAAGCTCGGCCGGATCACCGTAGTCCACCTTACCCATGGCAAGAAGGGCTCTCTTGCGAATCCCTCTGTCCGCATATACCGGAGTATGGCCGAATGCATCTACGCCCACTTCTCCGACCGGATGGGACGGTTTATCTTTTACTTCAATGACTTCGGCCTTCAGCCGGAAGTTATCCTGACATAAATCACTGATATCATAATGATAGAATACGTCCATGTCACGTGCCAGCAGGATGCCTTCCCCTACCCGGAGCAGGTTGATCCTCTTCGGGATATTGCCATCCCATACACGCAGCAGGCTGCTGGTGGCGCCGCCGGAAATATACTCCAGTTCTCTGCCCAGACGTGCTTCAATGCGCTCTGCCAGTTCCACCAGTTCCTCCAGCTTTTCCACGGTCGGAAGAATGGAGCCGTAGCATCCCACATTGGTGCCGATGCCGACCAGCTGGATGTTAATCATCTTGTTTTCGATGTATTCTGCCACATCGACCAGCTCGTCCTTATCCCACCAGCCTTCCCGCAGGTCTCCCATATCGGCCATCAGGATGACCTTATGGAGTTTCCCCTGGTTTCTGGCTTCCTCGTTGAGCGCCTTGATCACTTCCAGCTCACTGTTCAGGCTGATATCCGTCAGACGGATCACATCCTTCACCTCGCTGAGCATAGGAATACGGATCAGCATCATCTTTTTATCGATGCCTGCATTTCTGGCATCTTCTATCTGTTCCAGACGTGAAGAAGCGATAAATGCAGCGCCGCCTTCCGCAAACTGTCTGGCAACCTCTACATCGCCGGTTGCACCCTTGATAACTCCGGCAACCTGAATGCCGTAACTGCCGCACCTTTCTACGACCCGTGCAACATTGTGTTTTAAGTGGGCCAGATTGATCTCTAGCCTCGGATATCTCTCCTTCATCAGTACATGTCCTCCTAATTTACAGTGTGCTATGGCAACACTTCTCCTTATATCATATACCATAACACTGACTATTTCGATATTTTAACATTTTTTCTGTACGAATGCAAGGAAAAATCCCGCAAAAACCGTGATTCCTGCGGGATTTCGTAAACTTACCGGCAGCTGTCTGCCTGGCCTTCTTGTATTCTTTTCACCAATTCCCATCCGGCCTCGATCTGCCGCTGTACATCCTCCGTACCGGTGCCGCCGTAGCTGCTGCGGTTCCGGATGCAGTTTTCCACCGTAAACTGCGACAGATCCGAAAGTCCGTGACGGATACCGACCTGTGCCAGGTCCTCTGCCGTCACATCCGGGAAGCCCTTTCCCGTGGCCTCACAGTATTTCACCAGATTACCCACCATCTCGTGAGCCTGACGGAACGGCACACCCTGTCCCACCAGATATTCTGCGATGTCCGTCGCTTCGATGAATCCCTTCTTCAGCTGTTCCCGCAGAACGTCTTCACGGAAAGTAACCTTCTCCAGCATTCTGGCGAATATGAATACCGTACGGTCCAGGGTATGGATGCTGTCGAAGAGTGCCTCCTTATCCTCCTGGTAATCCTTATTCAGCGTCAGGAAAGTGCCCTTCAGCATGGTCAGCAGGGTCACCAGATTGCCGATGGTTCTGGATGCCTTTCCCCGCACCAGCTCTGCGATATCCGGGTTCTTCTTCTGGGGCATGATGCTGCTGCCGGTACAAAAGCTGTCATCCATATCGATAAAGGAAAACTCCTGGGACATGAACACGATCATCTCCTCTGCAAAACCGCTGAGATGGGTCATGCATAAAGCCGCATGGAACAGATACTCTGCGAAGTTGTCCCGGCTTCCGATGGTGTCCAGTCCGTTTTCCGACGGTCTGTCGAAGCCCAGCATCCGGGTGGTGATGAACCGGTCTGTGGGCAGCGTAGTCCCCGCCAGAGCGCAGACGCCAAGGGGATTGACGTTGATTCGCTTCCTGCTTTCCGAAAACCGTTCATAATCTCTGGCCAGTCCCTGAAAATGAGCCATATAGTAGTACCCGACGGTAATCGGCTGGGCATGCTGCAGGTGGGTGAATCCCGGCATAATCACATCTTTCTGTTCCTCTGCCTTCCTTAAAATCACTTCCAGCAGATCCGACAGCTTGGCCATGGTGTTTTCCACCGCATCCCGCAGGAACAGGGTTTCGTCCACCACATTCTGATCGTTGCGGCTTCTGGCCGTATGGAGCCGCTTCCCCGCATCCCCGATTTCCAGAATCAGATGCTTCTCAATGGTCATCATGATGTCCTCATCCATGATGTCGAAGGAAATTTCACCCCTGTCCAGCTTGCCTTCCACCGTGTCCAGACCCTCCAGAATCTTATGGCAGTCTTCCTCCGTAAGGATTCCCGTGTCTGCCAGCATCTGTGCATGGGCACGGCTGGCTTCAATGCTGTATTTATACAGCACATGATCAAAGCTCAGGGATTCGTTATAGTCAGCGGTGTAGTCTTCCATTTGTGCAGAAAATCTGCCGCCCCATAAATTCTTCATCTTTTCGGTCTCCTTTTTTCTTCGCAAAATCTTTTCGCCCGGCTTCGCAGGCACGTCCGGCCTACGCCCGGTTTTCCGCCAGGAATTCGCTGAATTTTTCCAGACCTTCTTTCAGCGTTTTTGAGTCAAAGGCGTATCCAATTCTTACAGCCCCTTCCATCTCGAAGGCAGAGCCCGGTGTGAACAGCAGACCTTTTTCCTTAATCAGGCGAACGCAAAGGTCATAGGACGGCATATCAAGATCGTAATAAACCAGGGCAGTGGTGCCTGCTACCGGCCGTACATAATGGACACCCGGCGTCTCCGTTACCCAGGCATCCAGGATGGCACGGTTCTTCAGCAGAATGTTCCGGTTTCTTTCGAAGATCTTTTCCTTATTTTCCAGTGCCAGGGATGCCAGCATGTCGTCCAGCCGGCCGCAGCTGATGGTGTCATAATCTCTCCGCTCATGGATCATGTGGAGTGCCTCTTCATCTCTGGTAGCAATCCATCCCAGCCGCAGTCCTGCCAGAGAGAAGATTTTCGACATGGATCCCACGGAAATTCCTTTCTCATAAAGATCCACCACGGAATGCATGTAGCTTCCGTCCTCCGAAATTCCTCTGTATACTTCATCACAAAGCACATACGCACCCACGCTCCGGGCCACTTCGATCATTTCTTCCATGGACTCTCTCGGGATCCAGGAACCGGTCGGGTTGTCCGGGTTGTTAAAGGTGATCATCTTGGTATTTTCATCCACCAGAGATTTCAGTTCCTCGATGTCCGGCAGAAATTCATTCTCCGGTCTCAGCTGCAGGATCCGCACTTCCGCACCGATGGATTCCGGAATGGAATAATGCTGCTGGTAGGTCGGCATAACGGAGATCATGTTATCTCCTGCCTCAATAAGGGTTGTAATTACCATGTTGTTGGCGCCTACTGCACCATGGGTCGGAATCACCTGGTTTGGCTGCAGATTTTCGTACAGACCTGCCACACCACCAAGGAATCCCGGCGAGCCGAAGATGTCCCCATAGGTGAGCCGCACATCCGCCAGGCTCTTCAGATATTCGTCCTTGTCCTTCCCGCACAGTTCCAGCAGTTCTCCCACCGTCAGCGAGTCGATACAGGTCTCGCCCAGATTGTAAACCGCCTGCTCTTCAAATTCATTCATCCAACGTTCCACTTTAAATGTTTTTATCTTCATGCTTCTTGTCCTCCTTCTTCAGACCGAATTTTACTTTTATCTTCATTATTGCTATTATACTCCCGGATGCAGGCGGATGGGTTGGGGATTTCCCCAATTCTGCAGTTCTTTTTTGGAAAAAACACAGGAGATGGATTGACCTGTACCGCCGCTGCTGTTATAACATATAAAAACAGACTAATCGGTCTGTTTTTATATGTGAAAGGAGCTTTTTATGAAGCGGGAAGAAAAGAATGCTTTATCCCGGCAGCGGATTCTGGATGCTGCCATGGAGGATTTTTCGCAGAAGGGATATGAAGGTGCTTCTCTCAGCACGGTCTTCGCAGAACGGGGGATTTCCAAGGGCGTTGTCTATCATCACTTTAAAGATAAGGATACGCTCTATCTGCTGTGCGTGGAACACTGCTTTTCTTCTTTGACCGAAGCCCTCTCCCGGATTGCCGAAACCCTCTGCGGAACCCCGGAGGAAATGCTGCAGATCTATTTTGATCAGAGACTCCGGTTCTTCGCAGATCATCCGCTATATTACGGAATCTTTGCTGATGCCGTCTTCCATACGCCAGTCGCCCTGGCGGATGAAATCGCATCACGGAGAGAGGCATTTGATGCACTGAATCTGTCGGTTCTGACGTCCATTCTGCGTGCGCAGCCCCTTCGTTCTGGCCTGGATGTGGAATCCATCGTAGAGGATTTTCATTTATATATGGATTTCTTCAACCTTCGATTCGGTTCGGCAGTTCTGTCCTCAGATCGTCCGGCAGAAGAGTTTCTTCAGAAACATGAAGAAAGGTGTCACCGTCAGCTTTCCATTCTGCTGCACGGTGTATTGGGTGAAAACAGTGAAAAAGAATGATGCATCTCCATCGAAAGAAGCTTTGCTGTCCACGGCAGAGCCCTCTTCGGCCATTGTCAGTCTGGCAATCCCGGCCACCCTGGCCCTGCTTGCCAAGGCTGTTTATAACATCGCGGATACTGCCTATATCGGCATGCTGAACAGCGATGAGGCTCTTGCGGCCGTAGGCGTCACGCTGCCGCTGCTTCGGATCATGGTTTCCGTTGAAAATATTTTTGCAGCCGGTGCCGGTGTTCTGGCAGGCCGGCAGCTGGGCGCCGGTCAGAGAGAGGAAGGCAGTCGAACCGTCACAACGATTTTGGGGTTCTCGCTTTTCGTCGGAATATTTCTATGCGCTGTGGGAATTCTCTTCATGGAACCTCTGCTCCGCTCGTTCGGTGCTTCCGATGCGGTGCTGCCCCAGGCAAAGGATTATGCCTTCTGGATGTTTATTGCGGCTCTCTTTAATTTGCCTGCCCAGAGTATGAACTGTGCTGCCCGTGCGGAATCCTCTGTGAAAATCTCTTCCATTGCGGTCATCACCGGTGCAGCCCTTAACGTGCTGCTGGATCCGGTGTTCATGTTCCGCTGGGGACTGGATATGGGCGTGGAGGGCGCATCCCTTGCCACCACCATTTCCCAGAGCGTGACCTTTTTTATTCTGCTCTGGTTCTACGGCAGCGGCCGGTCCATCATCAAAATTCATCTCCGGTCTTTCCGTCTGACGGGCCGGCTCCTGTGGCAGGTGACCGCCATCGGGATTCCTACTGCAGTCATTCTGATCTGCCTGGTGCTGATCCGTCCGATGAAGCGTATTGCATCGAAAAACATGAACCTGTAAACAAATCGTCCGATATGTTAAAAGGAAGGAGCTGCCCGCGGGCAGCTCCTTCCTGTCGTTATTTTCCGCTCTGCAGCAGCCGGACAATCCGCACCGCAGCAGAGAATTCTTCATATAGTTCTGTATCGGTTCTGTTTTCCATGCCTGTCAGTTCCCGTACTTTCGCAAGGCGATACCGAATGGTATTCTGATGACATCTGCAGTCGCAGGCTGTAGCTGCCACATCTCCGCCATGGGCCACATATGCGGTCACGGTTTCCATCAATTCGTCCCTGCCGTACAGCGGCTCCAGAATTTCACTGCTGTATGCCGCCAGTGCCGGCTCCTTCTGCAGCGGGATCAGAATGCGGAAGATTCCGATCTTATCATAGCTGCCATAATTGCAATCCATTGCCATGCCGGCAACATAAGTCTGCCAGCTTTCCCGCAGGCAACGGTCCAGCTGGCTGCGGGACGGGTGCAGCCCGCTGCGCGAAATGACCGAGTTCTCCTCCGACAGCCCCAGCCCTTCCAGTACTTCCTTTTCCATCAGGGCGAAAGCATCTTTCGAATTCCGGCTGCTGGTCAGAAGCAGGAACAGTCCCTTTTCATACCTGCACAGCATCGCCTTCTGCCGCAGGCTTTTGTTCAGATAGTAACTGTGAAACAGCCGCTCCAGTTCCAGAGGATGGTCCTTCTTTGGCGACACATAGATGCCTCTGCTGTACTCCTTAAACAGAACGGACAGGCCTTTCACCGTTTCTGTCACCTGTTCCTCCGTCAGCTGGCCGTCAATCATACGACGGATGCTGTCCGCCGATAAGATCCGGGTGTCATCCTGCTGCACGGCATCCATAATCTCAAAGATAATGTCTTCGAAATAGATGTCCTGGCCGAACACGAAAAGAGGGAAATCATGAGAATCACAAAACTCTGCCACCTCCCGGGGCAGCGTCTCAAAGATGACATTCTTATATGCAAATCCGCTTGTATTCTGCCGGTACAGGCTCCTTACCGCCTCCAGAATCCGTTCTTCATCATCCATGGCGAAAAGCAGGCTGGAGATCACGAAGCTGTCCGCTGCGAAAGCAAGTTCCCGATTCATATGAATATTTCTGGCGAATTCGTAGTCTGCGATTCCGGCAGAACAGACAGGGCGATCCAGGCCCCCTTCGCCTGCAATCAGTTTCATGCCCTGCATGCAGCGAAGATCCATGAGATTTCTTAAGGTCAGTGCCATAGTCTTACGCGATTTCCAATGCAATCTCCATCATGGCGGTGAAGGTCTGCTGCCGTTCTTCCGCTGTGGTTTCTTCTCCGGTAAACGGATTATCAGAAATGGTGCAGATTGCCAGTGCATTCTTCCCGGCCCTTGCTGCGTTCATATACAGTGCAGCAGCTTCCATTTCAACGGCCAGAACACCCATCTTCTGCCACTTTCCCAGCGGCATGCTGTCATCATAGAAACAGTCCGAAGAATAGAGATTTCCCACCTTCGGCTCGATGCCCAGCTTGTGGGCGGCTTCCACAGCACTGCTCAGCAGCTTATAGGAACAGATCGGTGCGTAATGACCAGGTAGCTGGAACTGATCCTGGAAGTTTGAATTGGTGCAGGCTCCCATGCCAAATACCACATCCCGGACTTTCAGGGACGGATCGACCACGCCGGCCGTTCCCACCCGGATAATGTTCTCTACATCATAAAAATTGAACAGTTCGTAGGAATAGATTCCGATGGACGGCATTCCCATACCCGATGCCATCACCGATACCTTCTTTCCTTTATAGGTGCCGGTATAGCCCTGAATTCCCCGTACGTTGTTTACCAGTACGGCATCTTCCAGGAACGTCTCTGCGATGAATTTGGCCCGGAGCGGATCTCCTGGCATCAGTACTGTTTTCGCAAAATCCCCTGGTCTGGCGGAAATATGAGGTGTAGGTGTGTTCATTGCTTTTCTCCTTTCGTATCGATGCTTGTATCGACTTTCGTATCGATTAAATGGTAGCTGCAGCCTTCGAATACAGTATCAAAGCGGCAGATTCCCATGTATTCACAGTAAGTGCATGCGGACCGTTCTTTCGTCTTCATCGGGTGAATTTCCAGATTACCCTCCGTCAGGCTGCGGCAGATCTCCACGGTTTTTTCCGCCACGGCATCCCGAAGGTCACGGAAGTCCTCCTCGCTGATGAGAGTTCCTTTCCCGGTTTCGCTGATTTTTTCCTTTCCTGCCCGCAGGGGCACGATGTCGGAAAATCCGCTGAAATCACCGGCGATGTTCTGAATGACCTGGGGATCATCCACCATCACTCCGTTCAGCTTGAAGTTCTTTCGGATCTCTCTGGCCAGCTCCTCGCTGTCCCATTCCTTCCCCGTGGCGTCGGCCATGGGCTCTGAAATGCGGAAGTAGAAGACGCCTGCCGGTTTTCTGTTTTCCTCACAGGCAGCCTGCAGATACAGCATCAGCTGCAGACGGTAGCCGGCTTTGGCTTCTTCCATGTTGAAGCTTTCCTTCCCCGTCTTGTAGTCAATGATCTTCACCCGGTCATCCGGCAGATAATCCACCCGGTCGATCTTTCCTTCAATATATACGGTCTCATCACCGGCCGTAACCGTCACCGGCGGAATCTGGCCGCCTCTGCGGAACGGGACTTCAAACTGGCTTTTTTCAATCTGACCGGCCCGGACCTGCTCCACCACAGTCCAGCAGACCTTCTCGCAGATCTCATAGATCCTGCTGCTGCGATAGGATTCTTCCTTTCCCACGTGGAACAGGCCTTCCCGGTACTGCTCCATCTGCCGCCTGGCCGTTTCCCGCACCAGTTTCCCGCATTCCTGCCGGGTGATGGTCATCCACGGCGACAGGGGATGGGTCACATCCAGATCCGGCACCGTCAGTGTCCTGGTCAGGGTCATAAGGCATTCGTGATAAATGTCTCCGATTTCTCTGGGTGCCACCTGAAAGATACGGCGTTCCTCCGGCCGCAGCCCATAGGCCACGAAATGGGAAAACGGACATCTTGAGAATTTCTCCAGTCTGGACG
This sequence comes from Bacillota bacterium, assembly GCA_029219125.1. Lineage (GTDB taxonomy): Bacteria > Bacillota > Clostridia > Peptostreptococcales > Anaerovoracaceae > RGIG7179. The sequence continues at coordinate 9,144 of JAQXSU010000282.1, read as the reverse complement.
GACTGAGGGAATAGGCGGCCTCCGGATTTCTCAGAAACAGCTGCCGAGCCGCTTCCTTTCCCAGATTATTCTGATGATTGGTGAAAGCCAGACCATCCCGCACCGGGTTCAGCTCGTCCGAACGATTCAGCTGATACCAGGCGAGTGTTTCTTTCCACTCTGCCGGCACCGAGGCCCGCTCTCCAGCCGTTTCTCCCGGCCCTCTGGCCGAGGCTGCATCCTGCAGTGCCTCCGTCATGTGGCGCAGACTGCTGACACCGCCGTGGATCAGGGGCAATCCGTTTTCCTGGTTCAGCACATCCGGCTGCTCCTCCAGCTTTGGAAACAGTTCCTGCAGCTTCAGGTAAACCGGTGACGGCCGGCATTCTTTTCCCTCTCCGTCCGACAGGGAGCAGCTGACCCACAGATATTCCTCCGCACAGGAAAGATTCCGGTAAATTGCCAGACGCTCTTCCATCAGCACGATGGAGTCCACCTTGCAGAGCTCCGTGCCCCGGCTGCGGAAGAGCTCTTTTTCTTCCGTGCTGAAGAGACCCTGCTCCGGCTTTTCCTGGGGCAGCACCCCTTCGTTGACGCCAACGATGACCAGAGCTTTTACATTGCTCATTCTGGTTCTCTGCATGGTTCCCATGAGCAGACCATCCCTGGTGGGCGGCAGCACGCCGATTTCCACCTGGGAAAGCCCAACGCGGAAAATATCCCGGAACAGCTTCGGCTCGAAACCATCTTCTCCCATGATCTCTGCCATCTGGTCCAGGATGCCCACGACCTTGCCCCAGATCTGACCGGTTTCCTCCGCCAGATCGATCCGTTCCATTTCTTCCTGTCGGGTAATGAATGCTTCAATCCTCTCAGGCAGCCTCACTTCTTCATATAGATAGCGGTAAAACCCCTGGATAAAGCCCCCGGTGGTTTCACTGTCTTTTATCACAGGCTCCAGCGCCAGAAACGGGGATACTGCTTTCTGCCGCAGCATCTCCAGCCGATCCAGCCCCTCTGAACCGTATTCACTGATTCCTCTGGTAAATGGCCGTTTCCACATGGTACGCCGGATTCTGTATTTCATGGCGTAGTTTTCCAGGTCGGTGACTTTCTCCCGGTCCAGATCGCCAAATCCGGATTTCAGCACTTGCAGCAGATCTTCCGTCCGGTAGCTTTCCATGACGGTATCCAGCAGGGCCAGAAGGTACTGCACCACCGGGCTGGAAAGGATATCTCTCTTGCTGTCGCTGAATACCGGAATCCCATACTCCTGAAAGATCCGTTCCACCACCGGGCCCCGCACTTCCTGGTCATTGCAGACCAGCCGGATATCCCGGTATCGCAGGCCCAGATCCCGCACGAGATGCAGGATATATGCCGCAGCGCTCTCTGCTTCATTGTAGATTCCCGCTGCGGATACCAGTGTGATGTTGCTGCAGTCTTCTTCCCTCCTGCCGGGTACTGCATACAGCTCCCGCTCCAGATGACGAAGGGCCCGGCTGCTGCGCCCCCGTACGTAACCGGACGGGATGGCCTGCCGCCGGCACTCCACGCCGGTTGCCGCTGCCTCCCGCTCCAGATTATCCATGACCATACCGGTCAGGGCGAAAAGTTCCCTATCCCGGCTGTTGCCATCCCAGGTAAGCACCACGTGTACATCGGCAGCCCGGCCCATCAGCTGGCCCAGGACAGACATGGCTTTGGGCGCAAAGCTGTCGAACCCGTACACCCAGACCTGACTGCCCCGGAGAAATTCGGACTGGTGGATTTTGCGAAGAAAGAGGTCGATATAGTCTTCGGAATCGGTATATTTACCGTCGATCTCCTCTTCATAGCGTCCGTAAAGCAGGGCCAGATCCTCCAGCTTCCGCCGGGTATAGGTTCCCGCATCCGCATCCGCCGCCATGGCCGCAAGCTCCTGCCTGCCGCAGTTATACTGTTTCAGCTCGGAAACAAAGTTGTTCACCGTTTCGATGAACGCGTTGCTTTCTTCCAGACCGCGGTAGACCTGCAGTTTCTCCCGGTTTTCCCGGGCAATGCGGGCCAGGATCATATGGCGGCCATACTTGTCGATGAAGGTCTGCCTGCTGCCGCCCAGCTCACTGAGCAGCCGGTTTCCCAGACGGGACAGGGACAGTACTTCCACATCCATGAGCCCCCGCACCTGAAGATGGCGGAATGCCTGCTGCTCTGCCTCCAGGGTATACTGGTCCGGTACCAGCAGAATGGTTCGCACCGTCTCCGATGTCGTTTCTTCTCCCGTCCCCGGTCCGCCGGCCCGCTTCTGCCGGATCCTGTCGAATATGAATTTTTCCTTATCCAGGCTTTCGCGGCCGTAGTAAATGTGCAGCATATACTGTCCTCACAGCTTTTCCATCAGTTCCACCAGCTCTGCCGGCGACTTCACATGAAAGTCAACGACTGCATCGTCAATCAACGATGTATCGTCACAGGTAATTCTCCAGTCCACCATCACTGCACGGACACCGGCGTTATTGGCACACTTGATATCAAAAGGACTGTCTCCGATCATGACCGACTCTTCCGGCGAAGCGCCAAGCTTGGATAGCCCTAGCAGCAGCGGCTCCGGATTGGGTTTGTGCACCGTCGTGTCGTCGCAGGTAACCATATCGTCGAACAGCGATGTGATGTCGAACATATCCATATAACGCAGGGCAGACTCTCTGGTGCGGGAGGTGACGATGCCCAGCACGTATCCCTTTTCTTTCAGATCCAGCAGCATCTCCTTCACCCCCGGAAAGATGGTCACCAGCTGATCCGCATGCTCCTTCTGGTAGTTTCGGTACACTTCGGCAGACTCTTCCGGCGGCACCCCCGGGAACTCCCGCTCCATGGTCAGCAGCAGCGGTTCGCCGAAGCAGGCGGTGATATGCTCCACCGGCGCTTCGTGTCCCAGATAGGTCCGGTAGGTGTGCTGCCAGGAGGCGATGATCACGTCATTGGTGTTCACCAGCGTCCCGTCGAAGTCAAACAAAATATATTTCAGCATTCTTAATTTCCTCTCAAAATATTTCCGCCCGGCGCTTTTTCTCCGCCGGATCGCCCGCTTTCCCGGAATTCCCGGATCGTCCGGATTGCCCGGGTTGCGGTGATTACAGGCGCATGGTCAGGCCCACTTTTTTCTTATCGTAGTCGATGGAGATGATCTTCACCTTCACCGTGTCGCCTACAGATACCACGTCCATCGGGTGCTTTACATACTTATCGCTTAACTGCGATATATGAACGAGGCCGTCATTTTTCACGCCGATGTCCACGAATGCGCCGAAGTCCACCACATTGCGGACCGTCCCGGTCATTTCCATGTCGATCTTCAGGTCTTCGAAGTTCTTCACATCGTTGCGGAATACCACAGGAGGTGCATCCTCACGGGGGTCTCTCGCAGGTTTCTTCATTTCCTCGATGATATCGGTCAGGGTCATCTCTCCGATACCGATCTCCTCTGCCAGATGAGAAACGCTCTGGGCGAAGGATTTGGCCGGATATGCCTTTTTGATCTTCTTTTCGATGGACGCGTCACCGCCGCTGCGGATGGATGCCGGATCCACATCCAGCTTTTCCATCATGGAACGGGCTGCAGCATAGGATTCCGGATGTACAGAAGTGGCATCCAGCGGTTCCTTTCCGCCTTCAATCCGAAGGAAACCGGCACACTGGCCGAAGGCCTTTTCTCCCAGCTTCGGCACCTTCATCAGCTCTTTTCGACTTTCAAACCGTCCGTGCTCCTCCCGGTAAGCCACGATATTCTTCGCAATGCCCATGTTGATGCCGGCGATATAGGACAGCAGAGACGGGGACGCTGTGTTCAGATCCACGCCGACCCGGTTCACGCAGTCTTCCACCACGCCGGTCAGAGCACCTTCCAGCAGCTTCTGATTGATGTCATGCTGATACTGGCCCACGCCGATGCTCTTCGGGTCGATCTTTACCAGCTCTGCCAGCGGATCCTGCAGACGGCGGCCCAAAGACATGGCTCCTCTGGTTGTCACGTCCAGATCCGGATACTCTTCCGTCGCCAGCTTGGATGCGGAATAGACCGACGCTCCTGCCTCGTTGACGATGGTATACTGAATCGGATAGCCGTTCTTTTTGATGAAGCCTGCCACCACTTCCTCCGTTTCCCGGGAGCCGGTACCGTTGCCGATGACGATAATATCTGTATGGAATTTTTCCACTAGTTTCTTCAGGACAGCTTCTGTGCCGGCGATGTCCTTCTTCGGCTCCGTCGGATACACCGTGGTGTACGCCTTCAGCTTGCCGGTCTCATCCAGCACAGCCACCTTGCAGCCGGTCCGGTAGCCCGGGTCGATGGCGATGACCTTCTTCCCCTTGACCGGCGGTGCCATCAGCAGATTTTCGGTGTTCTTTGCGAAAATCTTCACTGCTTCCGCCTCTGCCCGCTCCGTCAGGCTGTTTCGCATTTCCCGCTCGATGGACGGTGCCATCAGCCGCTTATAGGCATCGGCGATGGTGTCCTGCAGGAGCTCGAAAAAAATACTCCGCTCGTTTTTCAGCACCGTCCTGCCGATGAGCTGGTGGATCTTTTCCGTATCCACACTGACCTTCACCTTCAGCTTCTTTTCCTTTTCACCCCGGTTGATGGCAAGCACCCGGTGATTCGGTATCTTCGCCAGAGCTTCCTGATGGTCATAGTACATCTCATAGACCGTCTTCTCCTCCGGATCGACAGCCTCGGTGACGATGAGTCCGGAAGCAAAGGTCTTATCCCGCACTTCCTGGGTCAGATCTGGATCGTCAGCGATCATTTCGGCAATAATATCGCAGGCACCCTGCAAAGCATCCTCTGCCGAATTGACCTCTTTCTCCGGGTTGATATAGGCTGCCGCGGCGTCTTCCGGCGTGCCGCTGGTCAAAAGCTGGGCATAAATGATCATGGCCAGCGGTTCCAGTCCCTTTTCCCGTGCCTTGGATGCGCGAGTGGCTTTTTTCTGTTTAAACGGCTTATACAGGTCTTCCACTCTCTGGAGCACTTCTGCCTTCAGAATCTCTTCTTTCAGATCTTCCGTCAGCTTCCCCTGCTCCTCAATGAGGCGGATCACTTCTTCTTTTCTCTCTTCCAGATTCCGCAGGTACTTCAGCCGTTCGTCCATATCACGAAGCACCACGTCAGTGAGACCGCCGGTGACTTCCTTTCTGTACCGGGCGATAAACGGAATGGTGTTTCCCTCATCGATGAGCTGCACGGTGTTTTCCACCTGAGATACTTTTACTTTAAATTCTGCTGCAAGTTTCTGTATGATGTCCATATTCTGTTTACTCTTCCTTGAATTTCAGTTTTTCGTTGATAAAATAGTCGAGATTGCCGTCCATGACCGACTGCACATTGCTGGTCTCCGCTCCGGTCCGGTGATCCTTCACCATGGTATACGGCTGGAACACGTAGGAACGAATCTGGGATCCCCAGGTGTTCATGGAATAGTCCCCTTTCAGTTCCTTCAGGTTCTCCTTATGCTCCTGCTCTGCCAGCTCGGTCAGCTTGGCCGTCAGAATCTTCATGGCCATTTCCTTGTTCTGATGCTGGCTCCGTTCGTTCTGACAGGTGACCACAATATTGGTCGGCAGATGGGTGATCCGGATGGCCGAATCCGTCTTGTTTACGTGCTGACCGCCGGCGCCGCTGCTTCGGTACGTATCGATGCGCAAATCTTCCGGATCGATGTCCACGTGAATCTCATCGTCCAGCTCCGGTGTCACTTCCAGCATGGCGAAAGACGTCTGACGCTTTCCTGCCGCATTGAACGGCGAAATCCGCACCAGGCGGTGCACCCCTTTCTCATTTTTCAGATATCCGTAGGCATTTTCTCCTTCTGCCAGGAATGTGGCGCTCTTGATGCCGGCTTCCGTGTCATCCTGCAGATCCAGCATCTTTACCGTATATCCCTTTTTATCACACCAGCGGGTGTACATCCGCAGCAGCATTTCCGCCCAGTCCATGGCGTCCACACCACCGGTTCCCGCGTGGATGGAAACGATAGCATTGCAGTGGTCGTATTTTCCCGTCAGCAGAGTCCGCAGCCGCATCTCCTCCAGATGTTCCTTGAATCCGGCGAAGAGCTCCTCAATTTCTGCGGTCATGACCGCCAGTTCCTCCTGGTCGGCACCGCTCTCTTCTTCCATTTCTGCCAGCTCGATCAGCTCACTCACATCGTTCAGGTTCTTCTCCAGGCCTTCATACTCGGCCAGGGTATCTTCCATATTCTTCTTTTCGCGCATGACCTTCTGCGCATATTCTAAATTGTTCCAGAAATCCTCCTGCTCGATCTCCCGGTTGGTTCTCTCTAATTCGGCTCTCAGTTTCGCCAGGTCAAAGAGAGTCACCGACTTCCGTCAGAATGGGCCGCAGGGCCGGAATTTCGGTTTTGATCGCATCTAACTGAATCATATTCCTCATGCTCCTTTCGAAATTCATAGCGCAGCGGCTGCCCTGCCTCACGACAGGGTCTCAGCATGCGCTAACACTTTATTTTAACACAAAACCCGGCGTTCGTAAACAGCCGGGCAGCATTGATTTTTTTACTTGATTTTTCACACATATTCTGGCATACTGAAATTGTTGTCTCTCCTATACTGGGCAACCAGAAAGGAGGTGTAAATATGCGTGAAGCGCTCATATCGTTTATCATTGCTGTCATGGCTGGTATAGTTTGCCACTACATCATCAAATGGTTAGACAGCAATCGTAAGGACAACTAGCCTGAACGGTCAGCTCTGCCGTATCTAAGAGAGTAGAAAACCCGGCAGCTGCAACTGCCGGGTTTTCGCTTTTGTGCAATATGCACGCTCACATCGTTTGCCTAAAGGCATTATACATCATAGTCGTTCAGCTTGTCAATTATTCATTTTTTATAGATTTTTTCTCTTTTATTCTCAGCCGCATTTGGAAAATCCGCAGTTTCTGCAGATGACGCAGCCGCCTTCATGCTCTACTACGCTGCCGCATTCCGGGCAGGCATGGATTTCACCGGCCGAAGACGGAACCTCCGCAGTCTGTACCGGAAGCTTCTTTTCCGGCTTCACCATCGGTGCAGCCGTTTCCTTCGGCTGGTCTTCGATCAGTCTGGATACTTTCATCACCACTTTCGCGATGGCGTCCGGACAGGAGGTGCAGTTCATGCCCTGCTGTCGGATGGTAGACGGACAGCGAATGCCCTTCAGCTGGTCATAGACCTCGTTAATGGAAATGCCGCTGCGCAGAGCCACGGAAACCAGACGTGCCGTTGCTTCGCTCTGGCTCGGGCAGCCGCCGGCCTTGCCGGTGCTGGTAAACACTTCGCAGATGCCGTTCTCATCATAATTTACAGTTACATACAGGCTGCCGCAGCCGATCTTCACTTTCTCCGTGAAGCCGCGGGTTACATCCGGACGCGGACGGGGCTCGATATGGCCATAGCCTGGCAGGTCTGCCGTCCACTGCGGACTCTGCGACGCCCCGGCCCCGGCGTTTCCGTTTTCATGGTTCACCTGTCCGATATTCAGTACCTGCTCTTCCCGGCTGCCGTCACGGTAAATGGTTACGCCTTTGCAGCCTTCTTTATATGCCAGCATATAGACGTCCCGGACATCGCTCCGGGTGGCTTCCTTCGGGAAGTTGACCGTCTTGGATACCGCATTGTCCGTATGCCGCTGGAAGGCAGCCTGCATGCGGATATGATCGACAGGTTCAATATCGTGGGCACAGACGAAGACACGGCGTACTTCTTCCGGAATCTCCTCGACGTGGGCAATGGTGCCTTCTTTGACGATTTTGCGAAGAATGCGGTCGTTATATAACCCCAGCTCCTTCAGCTTTTCCGTCAGAACCGGGTTTACTTCGATCATTTCCGTGCCGTCCATGATATTGCGGATAAACGCATAGGCAAAGACAGGCTCTACGCCGGAGGAGCAGCCTGCGATGATGGACAGGGTACCGGTCGGGGCGATGGTGGTCACGGTGGCATTGCGCATGGCCACGCCGTCCTTCATGGTGCTGACCGTAAACAGCGGGAAGGTGCCGCGCTTTTTCGCCAGTTTCGCACTGGCTGCATGCCCCGTATTTTCGATATATCCCATGACCCGTTCTGCCAGCTCTGCCGCCTCTGCTGAATTGTACGGAATGCCCAGCATCAGCAGCGCATCGGCCCAGCCCATGACGCCCATCCCGATCTTCCGGGAGGCCCGGGTGGTTTCTGCGATCTTATCCAGCGGGTAGTTGTTCACATCGATGACATTATCCAGGAAATGCACGGCCGTTTCCACGGTTTCTCCCAGCAGCCGGAAGTCAAATTCATAGCCGATCAGGGTCTTTCTGAGCATTTTCACCAGGTTGATGGAGCCCAGATTGCAGCTTTCATACGGCAGCAGCGGCTGCTCACCGCACGGATTGGTGCTTTCAATTTCGCCCATGGTCGGGATCACGTTATCCCGGTTCAGACGATCCAGGAAGATGATGCCCGGCTCTCCGTTTTTCCAGGCATGGTCCACGATCATATCGAAGACCTTCTCCGCACTGAGATGGCCGACAGCCTGCTTCGTCTTCGGATCGATGAGATCGTAATCGCTGTGGCTTTCCACCGCCTCCATAAAGGCCTCGGTAATGCCCACGCTGATGTTGAAATTGGTGATTTCCTTATTGTCTGCCTTGCAGTTGATGAAATCCAGAATGTCCGGATGATCGATCCGCAAAACACCCATGTTGGCGCCTCTTCTGGTACCTCCCTGCTTCACGGCCTCCGTGGCCGCATTAAACACTTTCATAAAGCTGATGGGGCCGCTTGCCACACCGCCGGTGCTCCGTACTGCTGAACCGCTCTGCCGCAGCCTGGAGAAGGAAAAGCCGGTGCCGCCGCCGGATTTATGAATCAGCGCCGCATTCTTCACGGAGTCAAAAATCCCTTCCATGCTGTCTTCCACCGGCAGCACGAAGCAGGCAGAAAGCTGTCCCAATACCCGTCCGGCGTTCATCAGTGTCGGCGAGTTCGGCAGGAACCGCAGTTCCGTCATCATTTCATAAAAATCATCGCTGAGCTTCCTGATATCTGCCGTATTATCATAATTGGCATCGGCAGATGCAATGGTGTCCGCCACTCTGCGAAACATTCCCTCCACCGTTTCCGTAAGCACTCCGTTTTCATCCTTGGCCAG
>JAQXSU010000281.1 GCA_029219125.1 Bacillota bacterium | reverse complement strand
ATCTGATATCCGGGCATCGGCCGGTCATAAATCCGCAGCACAAAAAGCCCGCCATCCGGATTTTCTACAGTGTACACCGCACTGTTTTCCTTGATGCTGAGTGCTTTGATCTGTCTGCTGCTGTATTGGTCTGTAATCTTTGAAAAATCCATGGTTTCGACCTGCCTGATGCCTTCTGTAATAAGTATAATCGTTCTGAAAGTATTTCACAAGGAGTATTTCTGTCACGCAGCGGGCAACATAGAGTAAGGGCATATACCTCTGCGAAATTTGGCCAAATACATGAATCCGTCATAAGAGCACCGGAGTAAGTGCGAAAACCGTCACCTTCTGTCGAATACCGTCGGAAGAAAATTTCCACAACCCACTATCCTTCCTGTAAAATTATACTATGTAATATTTTGTTTTATCAGGAGATATTTTCTAAAAAGGAGAGCATTATGACAACAGACTTATTCAAAGGCACTCACAGAAGCGAGATGCCCCTGACCAGCGACTACGTGTTTCGCACTGCCTTCGGCCGGGATAGGGATGACTCCCGCGCTGCATTGATTGCAATTCTAAACATTATTCTGGATCGAAGCGATGACCCTATTCGATCCATTGAGATCAAGAATCCCATCGACACCGCAGAAAAACCCGGCGAGAAAGAAACGGTCATGGACATCCGCGCTGAGACCAATCAGGGCGAACAGCTGGACATCGAAATGCAGACCGGCCTTCTGTTTGTTTACCCGAATCGAGTGATTTTCTACGGCGGCAGACTGGTGAATTCTTCATTGCAGAAGGGGGAAGAGTATGATAAGATGAAGAAAAGCATAGTCGTTTCTATCATCAACGGGAAGCTGTTTCCTTCCATTCCCTTCTGCCACAATATATTCGAGGTCAGGGAATGCAATACAGGACTACTTCTCAGCGACCGGCTGTCATTTCATTTTCTGGAACTGGGAAAAGTAAGCAAAGACAAACCAATTTCAGAAATGACGTGCATCGAAAAGCTGGCATTCTATCTGAAATATGCCAATGACGAAGAGATGAAAGACTATGTGGACGAAATCTTGGCGGAGGAGGATTTTGCCATGGCGGAAAAAGCATACAGCGTCCTGACACAGGATGAAATAGAATTTCAGCGGATGGAATCGAGAATCCGGGACGAACACCACCGGAGCACGGAGCTGGCTTATGCACATCGAAAAGGTGAAGATAAAATGAAACAATTGAGCTTGCTGCTGATTGAGCAAAACAGGATTGATGACCTGCAGAAGGCTTCGTCGGATATAGAATTTTGCCAGAAGCTGTATCAGGAATTTGGACTGGAGTAAAAATCAGTCTTTCATAAGAGTGATTGAACCGGGCTGCGCAGAACGCAGTCCGGTTTTCTTTTCAATACGCCCTTAGCCGTCAGGATGATCACCTGCCCGACTGCCGCCTTTCCGCCGCCTTTCTCTTGAAAATCCGGCGGCTCCGTGATACTATGAAAATGTAATCTTCCTGAAAAAATATTTTTACATAATTGTACAAGGAGAATGACAACTATGAAAAAGACTGTTTTAATCGCAGACGATGCCGCTTTCATGCGGATGATGCTGAAGGATATCCTGACCCGCGCAAAATATGAGGTAGTCGGAGAAGCCGCAAACGGAAAAGAGGCGGTGGAACTGCAGAGCCAGCTGCGTCCGGATTTGACACTGCTGGATATTTCCATGCCGGAAATGGACGGGCAGCAGGCACTGAAAGAGATCCTTGCCCTCGACCCTGGTGCCACAGTGATCATGATAGCCGCAATGGGCGAAGAAAACCGCGCCCTTTTGTGCACGCGGGACGGTGCAGAAGGCTTCCTCAGCAAACCGTTCCAGGAAAAACGCGTTCTCGATAATCTAAAAAAATCCTCGGCTAGCATCCGGCCAGAACCCGTCTGAAATCCGGCCGGCATACGTCCGGAATCCGGCCGGTTCCGCACCGAGCCGGCCCCGCTGGTCTCCGGCCCCTGCTCTACTCCTCTTCAAACACAAACCGGAGTCTTGTATCCTGATTCGACACATTGAACATCACCGTGCCTCCCTCCGGATTTTCGAACGTCATAATGAAAAGATTATACGGCCATCCGCCGCTCTCACTGGTTTGATGAATCGTCACGCAGGAATCACTGCACTCCGGCATCAGATGGTCAAATCCGGGCATGGCAGCCAGATAAAGCTTCGTCTTCCCGGCAGGATCATAGGTGCAGTAAATCGTCCGATCCGACGGATCCATTGCGTCCACCAACGGCTTCAGATACCCGGCTGTCGGATCGTCCATGGACGGAATCGAAGAATAGGCACTGATGGGCTCGCCCATAACCACCACCCGGATGGCATAATGCTTCCCGTCTTTTTCCGCATGGAGATAGCCTTCGGCACCCATGTCACATCCCTCCGAGGTCAGCCTCCACGCATCCCGCTCAGCATCCCAGCCTTCCAGCACACCGATCCCCGGATCTGCGTACACGTCGAAGGTCTCATCCACCGCTGTCCCGTCTGCCAGCTGCAGCTTCGCCGCCTGTGACCCCTGCCGGTAGTTATAGTAAATGGTTTTGTCCCTTTTATACATCTGAAGCCACGGGTTGGTTTCATCGTTATCGTCTGTCACGTCCGACTGTGCACCGTCTGCATCCGCATCTGCCACGGCTGCACCGCCAGCCTCATTCTGCATACCAAAAATCCCATCCGGCAGCGCATTTCCCAGCATGACCGCACCGAACAAAATCGCCACTCCCGCCG
>JAQXSU010000280.1 GCA_029219125.1 Bacillota bacterium | reverse complement strand
CTGGGGCAGTGCTGCCGCTGATTTGTTACTGTGTTTTCCAAAAAGGGCTGATTGTTTTCAAAAAGAAAACTTTTTGGCCTTTTTGGAAAACTTTTATTTTTATGCATTCTTTTTTGCAGCATTTCTTATCTTTGTCTGTGTTTCTATTCACGATTTGGTATTTTCTGGTTTCTTCGGATGCAGTTCGCGTCATTTTTCTGCCTGTTTCTCATTTTGGTTTTCTATTTTGACCGAAATGTTTTCCAAAAGAAAACTTTTCGCCCTTTTCGGAAAACCGATTTCTGCGGCAGGCAGCGTTCTCGTCTTCTTCTCCTGCGCTTATGATTTTTCATGCAGTAAGATTGCATAATGATTGTATAATTGCTGGCTGCGCGGCTTGCCCGCACCGAATGACCCAAATCTCCCAACCGCACGCCACGAAAAAACGCCCCGCGGATCGCGAGGCGTTTTTTTGGTGCGTGTATCACGCAAATATTCTGGTGATTTGTGGCAGGCTCGAACTGCCGACCTCTTGGTTGTCACCCAAGTGCTCTCCCAGCTGAGCTAACAAATCACAGCACTTGGTACCCAATTAGTATACCACAGGTTGCGCTGTCTGGCAAGCTGTAATCTGCAGACAGTCGTAATCTGCAAAAAACCCGGTGCGGCAGGTTCCGCCTGACGCACCGCCTGACGCACCCGCAGCACCGGATCCACCACCGACCGCACCCGCAACACCGGTAAGTATCCCGGGCTACTTCCAGTAATGTCTGTCATTATTCATCATGTACAGAATTGCATTTACAATACATGCTGCGATGTTGCTGCCGCCCTTTCTTCCCTTCGGAACGATATACGGTACGCTCGTCGACATGATCAGTTCCTTCGACTGTACCACATTGACAAAGCCTACCGGTGCGCCGATGATTAACAGCGGATCCACCTTCCCCTCTTCCATGAGATCATATAAGGTAATCAGTGCCGTTGGTGCATTTCCGATGGCATAGATGAAAGGCTCGCCCATGGCTGCTGCCTTCTTCATGCTCTCGGATGCCCGTGTCATTCCGCTTTCTTTTGCAGCAGCCGCCACATCTTCATCGCTCATGAAGCAGTGCACCTGGCCGCCGTATTTCCCCAGAGAGACTTTGTTGATGCCCGCTTTGGCCATGTTGGTATCGGTCACGATGGATGCACCGCCCCGGATCGCTTCCATGGCTTTTGCCACCACATCATCGGAAAAGCAGAGGTTGTCTGCATAGTCAAAGTCCGCAGAAGTATGGATGCAGCGCTTGACAATGAGTTCCGTGTTGTTTTCAAAGGTTCTGCCGTTCAGCTCTCTGGTAATGATTTCAAAGCTCTTTGTTTCAATATCCTTTGGCTGTACATTTTCAATCTGTGTTCTCATAATCCTTCCTCGATACCTCCCTCTAAAATTTCATAGATTTTCTCCATGTCCAGGTGTTCTCTCAGGCCTGCGGCCAGAAGATCATACTGGGTTTCCTTGTACTGTGCATAGCTCAGTGTCCCCAGCTCGCCCATTTCGATACCTTTTCTTTCTGCGAGAACTCTGACAATGGTCTGTGCGATCTCCGGCCCGTCGAAGATGCCGTGAATATAGGAGCCAAATACATTCTCCTTATATGCACCGTCTTCCTTGGTTTCTCCTGTCACCGCATCGGTTACGGTGAGCAGATGTCTTGCCCCTTCCATCAGGGTTGACTGTCCCATGTGAATTTCATAGCCTTCGGCCTGCAGTCCCTTTGTGCCCAGGGATTCAAACACAGAACCTTCCAGGTGGAAGGTGCCTTCCACTCTGGTTCTTGTCTTTCCATCCAGGAATACCGTTTCAATGGGAAGGAGTCCCATGCCCCGCACTTCTCCCGTAGTTTCGATTCCCATGGGATCGGAAAGGGTCTCTCCCAGCATCTGAAAGCCGCCGCAGATTCCGAAAACCACCTTGCCTTCATGGGCCTGCTTTAAGATCGCGGCTTCCAGACCATTCTGCCGCATCCAGAGAAGATCGGAAATGGTGTTTTTGGAGCCCGGGATCACGATCATGTCAGGATTCTTTAGTTCCTGCGCGGTTCTGATATATCTTACGGAGACACCCGGAATGGTCTCCATCACATTGAGATCCGTGAAATTGGAGATTCTCGGAAGTCGCACCACCGCAATATCGATGAGATCGGCCTGATCCGATGCCGTCAGTCTTTCGCTGAGGCTGTCCTCATCTTCCACATCAATGTGTAGATACGGCGCCACGCCCACCACCGGAATGCCGGCTTTCTCCTCCAGAATTTCAATCCCCGGATCCAGAATGGTCTTATCCCCCCGGAACTTATTGATGATGAGCCCTTTTACCATCTTTCTTTCGTCTTCTTCCAGCAGATCAACCGTCCCGATCAGCTGCGCGAATACGCCGCCCCGGTCGATGTCTCCCACCAGCAGAACCGGTGCCTTAGCCATCCGGGCCATTCCCATATTCACGATATCTTCCTGCTTCAGATTGACTTCCGCCGGACTTCCCGCTCCCTCAATCACGATGATATCATTCTCCGCCGCCAGTTCGCTGAATGCTTTCATCACATCCGGAATCAGATTATGCTTATATGCGAAGTAATCTCTTGCGCTCATGGTGCCCTTTACTTCCCCGTTGACGATCACCTGACTGCCGGTATCGTTGGTTGGCTTCAGGAGAATGGGATTCATTCTCACATCCGGTTCGATGCCTGCCGCTTCCGCCTGCATCACCTGTGCCCTGCCCATTTCCAGACCCTTGTTTGTGATGAATGAGTTCAGTGCCATGTTCTGTGACTTAAATGGCGCCACCCGATATCCATCCTGTTTGAAAATTCTGCATAAGCCTGCTGTGATCAGGCTCTTTCCCACATTTGACATGGTTCCCTGAACCATTAATACCTTGGCCATGTTTCTCCTCTTACTTCCTTCAATGCTTTCAAAAAACCCACGTTATCTTCATGAAGCCTTACCGCTACCCGGAAATATCCTTTGCCCAATCCCGGATAGTTGCTGCAGTCCCGGATGAGATACCCTTTTTCCAGGAGCCGGTCGTAAAGTTCCGGTTCCCCTCTGAAAAAAATATAGTTTGCTTCCGAATCGTATACCCTGAGTCCTTCTTCTTTCAGGGCCGAGAGGAAAAAGGCTCTTTCCTTTCGGATTTCTGCCAGAGAATTCTTCACATATTCCTTCTCATCCAGCGCTGCAATGCCGGCGTTCTGTGCCACCACCGATACGTTCCATGGCTGAACAAAATCCTCAAGCCTTGCGATCACTTCGTCGTCCCATGTGATCCCGTACCCCAGTCTCACACCTGCCATG
Organism: Bacillota bacterium; assembly: GCA_029219125.1. Taxonomy (GTDB): domain Bacteria; phylum Bacillota; class Clostridia; order Peptostreptococcales; family Anaerovoracaceae; genus RGIG7179. The sequence goes on along the minus strand of JAQXSU010000280.1, from coordinate 764 downwards.
GCATAAAGCTTGGTAAAGGCATTGATGACAATGACATTTGGATAGTCCTGCAGATGGGTAAGCCAGGTGTACTTCTTCCTTTCATCGATGAAGCTCATGAAGCATTCATCCAGTACCACTCTGACTCCCTTTTCCCTGGCATGATCCAGTATAATCCGGAGTTCCTCTTCCGCAAGGAAGGTCCCCGTCGGGTTATTGGGATTGCACAGAAACATCATATCCGTGTCGTCCGTAACCATTTCATTGATCTTCTCTGTAATCCGGAATCCGTCGGCTTCCTCGGTAAAAAACCGGTGGACCTCGCACCCGGCCGTCTCCAGTGCCTGGGCATACTCTGCAAAGGACGGAGCAGGGATCAATGCCTTCTTCGGCCGAAGAGCCTGGGCGATGGCAAAGATGACTTCCGCCGCACCGTTTCCAAAAAAGATTTTTTCTCCCGGAACACCCAGTTCTTCTGCCAGCTTGCATCGGAGCTCCGTACAGTGTACATCCGGATAGCATCCGACTGCTCCGGCAGAGGCACAGATTGCCTCTCTGACCCCTTCCGGCACGCCGAAAGGATTGCAGTTGGCCGAATAATCCGTTACATTTCTATGACTGTATCTATCGCCGCCATGAACGTTCTTTTTCATAAATGATTGCTCCTAAATCATGTATGCTGCCAGCAGGCCCAGTGCAGTAAACAGTACTGCAGACATGGTGCTTGCAAGATACATGAGTTGATTCATTCTTTTAATATCCTCCACCTGGATTTCCCGGATGGG
>JAQXSU010000279.1 GCA_029219125.1 Bacillota bacterium | reverse complement strand
ATTCAGTTCTTCCATGATCAGCGGTGTCAGGTCGCTGATCAGTGCTTCGTACTTACCGTCCACCAGCACTTCGCTCAGCGGCTGTCTTACCTTGATCTTTTCCTTCTCTCTGGTTCCGCGGCCCAGGGTAACCAGGGCTCTGACCAGATCCATTCTTTCTTCGACGCCCTTGTCCACCAGATCCATGTTGGCCTTCGGGAAGTATGCAACATGTACGGTTTCCTCACCGGTCAGGTTGGTGTAAATTTCATCGGAAATGAACGGCGCAATCGGTGCGATCAGCTTCGCTACGCCAACCAGCACTTCGTAAGTGGTTGCATAGGCGCTCTTCTTATCTTCTGTCAGTTCCTCTGCAAAGAACCGTCTTCTTGCCCGACGGATATACCAGTTGGACAGATCCTCTGCTACGAAATCCGTGATGGCACGAACCGTCTTCATATGGTCATAGGAATCCATATATTCGGTTACGTCTGCAATCAGCTGATTGTACTTGGACAGAATCCATCTGTCCAGTTCCGGACGATTTGCATACGGAACATCAAATTCAGCAGGATTCAGATCATCCTGGTTTGCATACAGAACAAAGAAATTATATACGTTTCTCAGGGTTCCGAAGAACTTGCTGACAACATCGCTCAGACCTTCTTCATCAAACTTGGTCGGCGTCCATGCCGGAGAAACGGAAAGCAGATACCATCTTGTCGCATCGGCACCGTATTTGTCAAGCATTTCAAACGGAGATACCGTGTTTCCTTTATGCTTGGACATCTTCTTTCCTTCTTTGTCCAGAATCAGGTCATTTACCAGAACGTTCTTGTATGGTGCACAGCCCTTTACGATGGTGGAAATCGCCATCAGAGAATAGAACCAGCCTCTGGTCTGGTCGATGCCTTCACAGATAAAGTCAGCCGGGAACAGCTGGTCGAAATCTTCCTTGTGCTCAAACGGATAGTGCCACTGTGCAAACGGCATGGAACCGGAGTCAAACCAGCAGTCCATCACTTCCGGAACTCTGTGCATGGTCTTGCCGCATTCCGGGCAGGTCAGGGTCACATCATCCACATACGGACGGTGCAGTTCGATGCTTTCGTCGATCTCTTCATTGGCCAGGTCCACCAGTTCTTTTCTGGAACCGATGCAGTGCAGATGACCGCATTCACATCTCCAGATCGGAATCGGTGTACCCCAGTATCTGGAACGGGAAATTGCCCAGTCCTTCACATCTGCCAGCCAGTTTCCGAAACGTTTTTCACCGACGAAATCCGGATACCAGTTTACGGTGTTGTTATTGGCTACCAGCTGATCCTTCAGCTTGGACATTTCAATGTACCAGGAAGGCTTCGCATAGTAAACCAGCGGCGTATCGCATCTCCAGCAGTGCGGATAATTATGCTCGAGTTTTTCTTTCTTATAAATCTTGTCGCCTTCTGCCAGGTACTTGATGATTTCAACGTCAAGACCTTCTTCCATAACGAAGTGGCCCTTCCACGGCGTTTCCGTATATTCGCCTCTTTCATCCACCGGCTGCAGAACGGCCAGATTGTATTTCCGTCCGCACTGATAGTCGTCTTCACCGAAAGCCGGTGCAGTATGAACAATACCGGTACCGTCTTCTGTGGAAACATAATCCATGCAGGTTACGATAAATGCATTTTTATTCTTTTCAGGAACGCAGAACGGCATCAGCTGTTCGTATTCCCAGTATTCCATGTCGCGGCCCTTCAGTTCTTCCAGAACTTCGTATTCATCCTTTCCGAGAACTTTGGAAGCCAGACCCTTGGATACATAGAAAATGTTTCCTTCGTTATCTCCGGAAGTCATCTTTACCTTCACGTAGTCAATGTCAGGTCCTACGGTCAAGGCAATGTTGGATGCAAGGGTCCATGGCGTTGTGGTCCATGCGAGGAAGTATTCGTTGTCTGTCCCTTTTTTCTTGAATTTGCAGGTTAAAGTGTTTACTTTCACCATCTTGTAGCCCTGTGCCACTTCGTGAGAAGCCAGACCCGTTCCGCATCTCGGGCAGTAAGGCAGAATCTTATATCCTTCATAAATCAGACCTTTGTCGAAAGCCTGCTTCAAAATCCACCATCCTGTTTCAATATAGTCGTTGTCCAGGGTGATGTACGGGTTGTCCATGTCTGCCATGTATGCCATACGGTCAGACATTTCAGTCCACATGTTTGTATAAGTGAAGACGGATTCACGGCATTTTTCATTGAATTCCTTGATGCCGTACGCTTCGATGTCCTGCTTGCCGGAGAATCCAAGCTGCTTTTCCACTTCGATTTCCACCGGAAGTCCGTGGGTATCCCAGCCGCCTTTTCTCTTTACCTGATAACCCTGCATGGTCTTGTAACGGTTGATGGAATCCTTCAGGGTTCTTGCCATCACGTGATGAATACCCGGTTTGCCGTTGGCAGTCGGAGGTCCTTCATAGAATACAAATGACGGTGCACCCTCTCTGGCAGAGACGCACTTATGCAGCAGATCCTCTTCTTTCCATTTCGCCACTTGCTCGTTCTGAACTTCAGCAACCGGCTTTTCTGATAAGTTTTTGAACATTCTCTTTTCCTTTCTTTTCGTACTAAATACTTAAATATAAGTTTTCGTTCTGATTTTGGTTTACCGGTATAAAAAAATCCCCAAACCAACATCAAAAATTGATTTAGGGACGATTATTCCTAACCGCGGTACCACCCTAGTTGCCGCCTCCATCAAGGCCGCCTCTCATTAGCGTGTCAGACTCCGGAGTGATATTCACATGGACTTCACCACCGTCCTCTCACCACAGGGCACTTTGCAAAATCCGCTCTCCCGGCTTTCGCTTCTCGTCTCCCGCAGACGGCTCTCTGTAAGGTTCTTACATCCTGCTACTGGTTCCTTCAACGTCTGTTGATTCAGTTGATGCACGTAAAAAACGTACTATAATATTTTACTTTGCCATGGGCTGAAAGTCAAGGATTTCTTTGCATTTTTTGTTTGTAATCGCAGTAATCACCTTGTTGTTGAACAACAAGCATTAGATACTTTACTTTTTTTCTCGAATTTTATTTCGCTTCCAGAAAGTGAAAGGAAAGACATCACATCAGATGATATCTTAAGCAGAAACTTTCACGATCTTCCTTACGATGACGCAGAGCAGAATGGTGATGACCATATCCGGCAGGGTGTTTCCCACCGGCATGTCGATGCCCATGAGGATCCGATAGGCGATGAAGCCTGCCAGCCAGACAATCAGGTTCACCCAGTCGAAGGTGTCGCTGCTCTTCCGCTTCAGAAGGAAGCAGTCGGCGATCTGAATAGCAATCATCGGTGCGAATACGGAGCCGATCAGATACAGGAAGTTGGTGATGTTGTCCATCGGATACACGATGGCGGCGATGGTGCCCAGTACGGTCACCACCAGGGCCACCTTCTTTCCGGACAGGCCGCTGAAGATGGATTCGGTGGAAATGCCGGCTGACCAGGCGTCCAGGAAGGTGGTGGTCACCGTGGAGAAGACGATGATCAGCAGTCCTGCGATTCCAAGGCCTGCTTTCAGCATGATCTGTGCGATATCATACTCTCCCGTAAAGATAGCCGCACCCATGCCGATCAGGTACATCCAGCTGCTGACCAGTCCGTAGACCACCGCACTGACTGCAGAACTTTTGACCGGATCCTTCGCTTCCCGGGTGTAGTCGCTGATCAGCGGCAGCCAGGAAAGAGGCATGGCCACAGAAAGTTCCACGCCGGCACCGAAGGTCATGGCCTCGTCTGCGGCGAACACCGCACCGGAACTGCCGGCAAAAATGATTTTGCTCAGAATCAGGGTCAGGATGAAGAGGGCGCCCATGGCCACCACGTTCACCTTGCCCAGGTTGGTAATGCCGATAAAGATCCACAGCAGGATCAGGCCCCCGATGACCAGGCACCAGATCCACTGTCCCGCTGCCATGACACCGTCGGCTGCCAGCGCGCCGTCATAGATCATGATGGCCGTCCAGCCCACCAGCTGCAGCACATTGAGGATGGAGAAAAGCAATCCGCCCTTCTGTCCGAAGCTGAGCTTTACCGATTCCATGGCAGACAGACGCTCCCGTCCGCCGATGACGCCGGCCAGAAACAGCATGATGCAGCCGATGATGTGGCCGATGACGATGGCCGCCAGGCCTCTTCCCATTCCCAGAGGGGCCAGATAGGTTCCGGTCAGGATCTCGGCGATGGATACACCCGCGCCAAACCAGATGAGACCGTTATCAAATAAAGATGTACGCTTTTCCATTACCGTTCCGCCTCCTTTCCGCAGCCTGCATCCGAATCGCAGCCTGCATCCGGGTCTTCCGCGAAACTGCTTCCATGAAGGGCAAAGCCGTGATCCATGGGGCCGCTGCCTTTGCCCAGGTCCAGCATGGCTGCCAGTGCGCCGGAAATGTATTCTTTGGCCCGCAGCACTGCAGTTTCCAGATCGCAGCCCTTGGCCAGATTGGAGGCGATGGCGCTGGACAGGGTGCAGCCGGTGCCGTGGGTATTGGGATTGTCTATGCGTTTGCCGTAGAACCAGCGGTATGTACCATCGTGGTACAGCAGGTCATTGGCATCGTTGATCTGATG
>JAQXSU010000278.1 GCA_029219125.1 Bacillota bacterium | reverse complement strand
CTCATTCTCATGATGCGGGAACTGCAGGTCTGCACCGCCGGCATGAATATCAATGGTTTCTCCCAGATATTTTTTCGCCATGGTGGAGCATTCGATGTGCCAGCCCGGACGTCCCATGCCCCATGGGGATTCCCATGCGATTTCATCGTCCGTCTTTCTGGCTTTCCACAGCGCGAAATCCAGCGGGTCTTCTTTCTGCTCTCCCACAGCAATACGGGCGCCGGCAATCAGGTCTTCGATGTTCTTTCCGGACAGCTTGCCGTAACCGTCAAACTTTCTGGTTCTGTAATATACATCACCATCCACTTCGTAGGCATAACCCTTTTCAATCAGGTCCTCCACGAATTTCACAATGTCAGGAATGGTTTTGGATACCTGCGGATGTACAGTGGCCTTCTTTACGTTGAGAGCTGCGGCATCCTTATAGTATTCTTCGATATATTTCTCACTGACCTCCGGTGCAGTGATGCCTTCTTCTCTGGCCCGGTTGATGATTTTATCATCCACATCCGTAAAGTTCTGGACGAATTTCACCTTGTATCCGCGATACTCCAGATACTTTCTCATGGTATCAAATACCACGAACGGGCGGGCATTTCCGATATGGAAAAAGTTGTAGACCGTCGGTCCGCAGACGTACATTTTTACCTTGCCCGGTTCGATCGGAACGAATTCCTCTTTTTTTCTTGTAAGGGTATTATAAATCTTCATCTTCTTCCTCCCTGCCTTTTTCACTGCAGTTTTCACAGGCTCTGCAGGTCTCTTCCTGTGTTTTCACGCCGTATCCTCCTTCCCGGAGCATGTTCTCCAGCGTGACAATTCTTCTGCGCAGACATTCGATTTCCACCGCAACCGGATCCGGCAGATCCACCTGATTCAGGTCCTGCGTCGTCTGTCCGTACCGCCGTACCACCGTGCCCGGAATTCCCACCACGGTGCTGCCAGGCGGCACTTCTTTCAGAACCACAGAGCCTGCCCCGATTTTTACGTCATCGCCAACCTTAAAGGGACCCAGCACCTTGGCACCGGAGCTGATCACCACACGGTTTCCGATGGTCGGATGGCGCTTGCCGGTGTCTTTTCCCGTACCGCCCAGGGTCACACCCTGATAGATGGTCACATCGTCTCCCACCTCCGCTGTCTCGCCGATGATCACCGCCATGCCGTGGTCGATGAAGCACCGCCGTCCGATTTTCGCGCCGGGGTGAATCTCAATTCCTGTAAAAAACCGGGTAATCTGGGATATCAGCCGTCCGATGAACATGAAGTTGTGCCTGTAACACCAGTGCGCCGGACGATGCAGTATCAATGCCCAGATGCCCGGATAGCAGATCAGAACCTCGAAACCATTTCTGGCCGCCGGATCCTTTTCTACCATATTTCGGATGTCTTCTCCAACTTCTCTGAAAAATCCCATGTCTGTTTCGCTTCCTTTATCTGTGAATTTATTCTTCTACTACTTTGATGGTTTTAATAATCTGCTTTTCCAGCGGGCAGTCGCTCCAGTCTCTGCGCACGCCGACGATCTGATCCGCAGTATCCATGCCGTCGGTGATCTTGCCGAAGGCTGCATACTGACCGTCCAGATGCGGTGCGTCTGCTACCATGATGAAGAACTGAGAACCTGCGGAGTTAGGATCCATGGCTCTTGCCATGGAGAGCACGCCGCGGGTATGCTTCAGGTCATTCTGCACGCCGTTTGCGGAAAACTCACCTTTGATGGTCCACCCCGGTCCGCCGGTTCCGTTCCCCCGCGGGCAGCCGCCCTGAATCATGAAGCCCGGAATCACCCTGTGGAAGGTCAGACCGTCATAAAAGCCTTCTCCTGCCAGCTTCTCGAAATTCTCCACGCTGATTGGTGCGATTTCCGGATACAGTTCTCCGGTCATCACGCCGCCGTTTTCCATTTCTATTATCACTTTTTTCATAATATTTCGTCCTTTCCGTTTTGGTTCCAGTTTTATATACCCAGTTTTTTTATACTTCTATCAGTTTTCTGTTCTTACATGCCGTATTTTTCTGCATTGACAATGGCGATAGCATCCGCGATGGCCTCTTCCACGTTTTTTTCCGCCTTGTCTGCTTCACGGCGCAGCTTGTATTCCACGATACCCTCCGGCGCCCGTTTGCCCACGGTGATCCGCACCGGAATACCCAGCAGGTCTGCATCCTTGAATTTTACGCCCGGACGTTCGTTTCTGTCATCCAGCAAAACTTCTACGCCGGCTTTCTGCAATGCGTCATAGATCTGCTCTGCAGCGGCGGTCTGTGCCTCGTCTTTCGGATTGACCAGGGTTACGATTACATGGTATGGTGCCACAGACATCGGCCAGATGATACCGTCATCATCATGATGCTGTTCCACCACAGCGGCCAGGGTTCTGGTCACGCCGATGCCGTAGCATCCCATGACGATGAGCTGTTCCTTCTGGTTTTCGTCCTTATAGGTGGCGTTCATGGACTGGGAATACTTGGTACCCAGTTTGAAGACCTGTCCCACTTCGATGCCGCGGGCATGTTTCACCGGTGCACCGCAGATTGGGCAAGGATCGCCGGCCTTCAGCACTTTGATATCTTTTACGATGTCACCCTTATAGTCTCTGCCGTAGTTCACATTGATCATGTGATGATCTTTTTTGCAGGCACCTGCGCACAGGTTCTTCAGCCCCGGCAGCTCGCTGTCTACCACGATCTTGCAGTCATGCAGACCCACCGGCCCGGTAAATCCTCCCACGCATCCGGTGGCTTCGTGCATCTTCTCTTCGTCTGCGAATTCGATGGCATGTTCCGGAATGCCCAGGGCATTGACCAGCTTCACCATATTCAGTTCACGGTCACCGCGGACGAAGGCTGCCACATAGCTGTTTTCTTTTCCCTCTTCATCGTAGGTCACAAACAGCAGTGCCTTGATGGTCTTTTCCTTCGGCAGGTTCAGGAAGCCGGCCACTTCTTCGATGGTCTTGGTGCCCGGTGTATATACTTCCTCCAGCGGCAGCATTTCTTCCTCTGCAGGAGAAGCGGCTGCATCCTTACACTCCGCCCGTTCTACGGTAGCCGCCATCTGGCAGGCTTCACAGTATGCGATCTCGCTTTCGCCCACTTCAGATAGTGCAGTGAATTCGTGGGAATTGCTGCCTCCGATGGCACCGGTATCGGCTTCCACCGGACGGAAGGTCAGACCGCAGCGGGTGAATATTTTCTCATATGCTTCATACATGTCCTGATAGCTCTTATCCAGTCCTTCGAAATCCTTATCGAAGGAATAGGCATCCTTCATGATGAATTCACGGCTCCGCATCAGTCCGAATCTCGGTCTTGCCTCATCTCTGTACTTGGTCTGAATCTGATACAGGTTCAGCGGAAGCTGGCGGTGGGAAGAAACGTCATTGCGGATCAGATCCGTAAAGATTTCCTCGTGGGTTGGTCCCAGACAGAAATCACGGCCGTTTCTGTCTTTCAGTCTCCACAGTTCCGGTCCGTAAGCAAACCATCTTCCGGATTCCTGCCACAGCTCTGCCGGCTGTACTGCGGACATGTGAATTTCCTGTGCGCCGGTGGCGTCCATCTCCTGACGGATGATATCTTCAATCTTGCGGACGGATCTCCAGCCCAGCGGCATGAAGCCGTAGACGCCGGAAACCAGCTTGCGGATCATGCCGGTCCGCAGCAGCAGGATATGGCTGGAAATTTCCGCTTCATTTGGTACTTCTCTCAGAGTCTTCATGTGCATTTTTGACATTCTCATGGTGTATCTTCTCCTCTTTTCATTTCCTTGTGGTTAATATGCATACGGCTTCGGCTGCAATGCCTTCTCCACGGCCCGTGAATCCAAGTTTCTCGGTGGTGGTCGCCTTTACGTTAATCTGATTTGGTTCTGTGTGCAGGGTATGGGCCAGATTTTCTGTCATCTGACGGATGTATCCTGCCAGTTTGGGCCGCTGGGCGATGATGGTGATATCTGCGTTTCCCAGCACATATCCTTTCGCCTCGATGCGGCGGTTTACTTCCTCCAGCAGCTTCAGGCTGGATATGCCTTCGTAAGCAGGATCGCTGTCGGGAAACAGCCTTCCGATATCTCCGAGCGCTGCTGCGCCCAGCATGGCATCCATCAGGGCATGCACCATCACGTCTGCATCGGAATGGCCAAGCAGTCCCTTTTCGTGTGGTATGTCCACACCGCCCAGAATCAGCTTCCTGCCTTCTGTCAGCCGATGAACGTCAAATCCGGTTCCAATGCGCATTTCCATGGGCAGATCCTCCTTGGTGGTAATCTTTATATTGGCGTAATCCCCTTCTGCCAGAGCAACGGGATGTCCCAACCGCTCCACCAGAGAGGCATCATCGGTTCCCCGAAACCCGTCTTCCTCTGCTTTGCTGCAGGCTTCTTTCAGCAGCTCGCTGAAAAAGCCCTGGGGCGTCTGCACCTGAAACAGACTGCTTCGGTCCAGTGTATGGCTTCTGGGGACGGGAGCCTCCCGCAGTTCCCTCTGCCGGATGGTATCCTTGCTGGGCACCACCGGAACTGCCGCGCCGACGGATTTTGTCCCGCGAAGAACCGCCTCGATGACAGCATCCGAAACAAAGGGGCGCGCCCCGTCGTGAATCAGCACCAGCTGTCCGTCCGGAACCGCCGCCATGGCTGCGTTTACCGTATCCTGCCGCTCCCGCCCACCAGGCATCACTGCGGCGACTTTGGCAAACTGCCTGCAGATATCTTCGCAAAACACCACAAAATCCTGGCTTGTCATCACCAGGATATTGTCTACATATGCATTTTTTTCAAAGGCGTCCACGGCCATCTCCAGAATGGTTCTGCCGCGGATTTTCAGAAACTGTTTGGGCAGGGTGCTTCCCATCCGGGTCCCCGAACCTGCCGCCACAATCACTGCTGTTACTGTTTTTCCTTCAAACATTGTCTTACTGTCGAACCTTTCCGAAGATCATACGGCCTGCCGCTGTCTGCAGCACGCTTGTCACATTGATATCCAGGGTTTGCCCGATTTTTTTGCGGCCGTCTTCCACGACAATCATAGTTCCGTCATCCAGATATGCTACAGCCTGGCCGTATTCCTTGCCCTGTTTGATCAGGGTAACGGTCATCACCTCGCCCGGGATTACCATCGGCTTCATGGCATTTGCCAGCTCGTTGATATTGAGCACAGGTACGCCTTTGATGACGGATACCTTGTTCAGATTGAAATCGTTGGTCACCACCTTGCCCTTCATGATCTGCGCCAGCTTCAGCAGCTTCACATCTACCTCCGGAATGTCCTTCAGTGCTTTCTCCGAGTCGGTGTTATAGATTTCGATACCGTAATCTTCCTGGATTTTGTTCAGAATATCCAGACCGCGGCGTCCCCGGTTTCTCTTCAGCGCATCGGAACTGTCTGCGATATGACGCAGTTCCACCAGCACGAATTCCGGGATCACAATCGGGCCTTCCAGAAAGCCGGTCTTCATGATCTCCACGATTCTGCCGTCGATGATGACGCTGGTGTCCAGAATCTTCGGAACCACGTTGCGCTTCTTGTTATCCTTCATGTTGTAGTCCGCATAAGGATGCTCCTCTGCCGCCGCTGCTGCCCGTGCCGCCAGTCTTCTGGCTGCGATGGACGCAGCGAAAACCTCCGGCAGTTTCTTGTTGCCTATCACCAGGCCGATATAGCCCAGCAGAGCATAAATGCAGATGGTCAGGGTCAGATTCAGCAGACCCGGCAGAATCCCTGTGTAAATCTGGGTAATGAGAAAGGCAATGATCAGACCTGCAATGAGGCCCAGGGTGCCGCCCAACAGATCGCTGGCGGATACGCCCTGCAGATCGTTTCCGATATTGTCTGCCATTTTCTTGCTTTTACGGTTGAGCACCGGTGCCAGTTTATAAAAAATAATACCAAAAATAAGTGCGATGAAAATCTGCAGCCAGAGTTTCTCTCCTGCTGCCAGTGCCTGGCTGCTCTCCGGATCCATCTCAGCGTAAATGCGCCACACCAGATCAGAGGCCCCAAAGCCCACCAGAATGCCCACTACTGTAAAAATTCCCTTGAATAATTTTTTCAGCATTTCTTCTCCTCCTTTCCTATTATTTTATGTATGATACAGATTCCGATTCTTTCGTTTCCTCTGGCCGGGCTGAAGTCAGACGGCCTGTCTGTGTGTCAGACTGCCTCTTCGATGAACCGCCGTGCCTCCTGCAGGTTCATATCGCCTGCCAGAACCAGTTCGCTGATGAGAATCTGCATGGCATTTGCCAGCAGTTTCTTTTCTCCTGCAGCCAGATTCTTTCGCCGGTCTGCGCGGATCAGGTTTCGGACCACTTCCGCAACTTCCAGAATTTCGCCGCTGCGCAGCTTTTCCATGTTTTCCCTGTGCCTGCGGTTCCAGTTGGAGGACATCTGGGTGGATTCAGACCGCAGTAAATCCGCCACGTCCTGCAGGCTCTCCCGCGGGACGACGCCTCGAATACTTACGGATGCTTCCATTTCTACGGGAATCATCACATTCATATCGTTCCCCGGAAGCTGCAGTATATAATATGCCCGCTTCTGCCCGAGAATCTCTTTTTCTTCGATCTTTCGGATTACCCCTGCTCCATGCATCGGGCAAACAATCCGGTCACCTACTGAAAACATGTAACAGTCCCCCCATTATGAATCTGTATATATTTACAGTATAAAGAAGGAAAACTTGCCTGTCAAGTGAAGGGACCGTGAAAAACCGTGAATTTCTGCGAAAAAACGGTATGCGGCATAATCGTATGCCGCATACCGCAAAGTCGTTATTTACTTTTGATTTTTCGATTATACGCCCTTGGTCTCCAGTATCACATGGGAGGTGGCCAGCTGCTCCGGTGTCGGATCGAAATAGATGTAGTTGGTCAGTCCTGTGTAGGTCCAGGTGTTGGTGGTCCGGTTCCATTTATTGCTGTTTCCCGGCGTCGCATCCACCGTGATCCATCGTCCGTCCACATAGCATTCTGCCCACCAGTGATCCGTTTTCGTGATGTTCGGTTCTGTGGACCAGTTGTTAAAACCGCCGGTGCCTAAACCAATATGATGTCCGTTTACGATTCTGGTCGGGATTCCCTGGGCTCTTGCCAGTGCTGCCACAGCTGCGGCATAGCCGACACAGGTGGTCGCTACCTTCCCGTTTTCGCTGTTGGCACTCTTTTTCTTATTTCTCAGATTATACAGGTTCCGGTACGGATCTACATACTGCTTCGTGCCGGTCCGGAACGCAATGTCATCGTAGTAGAAGTTCTCTGCGATGTATTCATAGATCTTCAGCAGCTTTTCATAATCAGATTCTGCACCCTTTACGATTTTATCCGACACGGTCTTGAAATACTTCACCTTCTTCGTGGTCACAGAAGCGACCTTTTTCGTGACAGGATCCTTAAAGCAAAGGCTCTTCAGATCACTGAGGTTGGTTTTCTTGAAGTTCTTGGCACTGACCTTGTTAGCCTTCTGATTCTGTGCCTGATTTTCCGCCTGGATCTTTTCGTAGGAAAGGATGGAGAACTGTCCGTTTGCAACACGGAAGCAGCAGTTCTTATAAATAACAGGGTTATTCTTTGCTCCGACTTTCTTGGTGATCATCAGGATATAATCCCCGTTTAATGCGGCTCCAATCTTGTTTCCGTAATTATTCAGTGAAAAGGAAAACTGATTGTAGTCTCCCATATCATTCGGATACACTCTTCCGGCCCACTGGCTCTTCTCGGCTCCGACCTTCACCAGGCTGTAATTGTATTCTGACGCCTTCACCGGAGTTTCCACCTCAACCAGAAGCGAAGTTCCCATCGCCGTCACTTTTACGAAATTATG
>JAQXSU010000277.1 GCA_029219125.1 Bacillota bacterium | reverse complement strand
CGTGCATCGCCCACTGCCTCCTGCGCTGTTTCCGGCATGCGGCCCGCTGTCAGGGAAAGCTGGTTCACCTTTTCTGTCAGCGTATGGAGCTTGACCACTCGCTGGCCGTCTTCTTCACTGCCGCTGACGGAAAACAGGACGTCTGCAGACCAGGCGCCTTCTGAGGCGGCCACACCGTCGGTCCCGGCGATGATGTCCACATCTTCATCCTCCAGCCCCAGGGTGGTCATCAGCTCATAGTTATACAGATTCAGCCGGTTTATGTAATCATCGCCGGTTTTCACGAAGTCATCCTTGCACATCTTCAGACCGCAGAAAAAACCTACGCCCAGAGCCACGATGGCCAGGATGGCTGCCCAGCGGCCGAAGCTGCTTTTGATTTCCCGGAAGGTGGTTTTCGTCATGACGTTTTTCATGCTGTTTCACCTACCATTCGATTTCTTCCACCGGGACACGGTGCTGGTTGATCTCCACGGAAGAAACCATGCCGCTCTTCACATGAATGATTCGGTCCGCCATCGGGGTGATGGCCTGATTATGGGTGATGATGACCACCGTCATGCCGGTGCTGCGGGCCGTATCCTGCAGCAGCTTCAGGATTGCCTTGCCGGTGTTGTAGTCCAGGGCACCGGTTGGTTCATCACAGAGAAGAAGCTTGGGATTCTTCGCCAGGGCACGGGCGATGGCCACACGCTGCTGTTCGCCGCCGGAAAGCTGTGCGGGGAAGTTGTAGAGCCGGTCTTCCAGACCTACTTTTCGCAGGGCTTCTTCCGAGTCCATGGGATCCTTACAGATCTGGGTGGCCAGGGATACATTTTCCACGGCAGTCAGGTTCTGCACCAGGTTGTAGAACTGAAAGACGAAACCGATCTCATGACGGCGGTATGTAGTCAGCTGACGGGGCGTGTAGCCGGAAATTTCCTGGCCGTCCAGAAACACCTTTCCGGATGTCAGACTGTCCATGCCGCCCAGAATGTTCAAAAGGGTGGTTTTGCCGGCGCCGGAGGCGCCGACGATGACGCAGATCTCACCTTTTTCAATCTCAAAGGTGGCATCCCGGAGAGCTTCGATGGAGACTTCTCCCATCTGATATACTTTTTTTACATGTTCAAAAGAAACGAAAGCACTCATAATTACCGTAAATCCTCCTGCCTGCTTGGGATATTGTTATCGCTCATGGTATTGTGTATTCTAATAATTATATCACAGAATCTTGTTTTTTAATATGATGAAACGGTGTTTCCATGCAGAAAATATGCAGAAAAAACTCAGAACCAGGAGAAACAGGAGGAAAATCACCGGATCTTCCGGCAGCAGCTCGCCTTCCGCCGCCAGATAGCAGAAGGGCATGGAGGCCAGCAGACCGGCAGGAAGGAAAAATACCAGCCGGCCGAAGCTTTCCAGAAAACTGATGCTTCCGTAGAGATAATGGTTCAGGATGGGAAGTACCACCGGCAGGCAGCCGGCAGCCGCCGCCAGCAGGCACCGGCCTGCCAGCGGCAGCACCCGGCTGCCCACATCGGCGGCGGCTGCGCCGCCGGACACGGCGCCCATGGTCCAGACCGTGCTGTCAGCAAACCCGCCGGCCGCGCTGCCGGCAGACCCAAGGCACAGCACCGCACTCTCACAGAGAAAGATCAGCAGAACGCAGCCGCTGAAGACACCCTTTCGCTCCACGAAAAGGGCGGTCAGAACCGGCGCTGCCGCCAGGAACAGGTACGGCAGGGCTGCGGCCAGACCGGAAAGGAGCATGGAGGGCAGGGCGGAAAGCGTGTCCCCGGAAAGGAGCATGGAGACCTGCGCAGACTGCATTTCCCCGGACAGGCTGTGGACACCCTGCCCCGATGGCGCCATGAGAATGGACAGACTGACCACCATGCCCAGGGAAGCTGCGATGGAAGACGTATAGATGGAAGGCTTGACGAAGGTGCCGCTGCGCCCCAGAAGCAGCGGGTTTTCTCTGAATCGGAAATTCACCGGCGGCCGCTGCAGAAACAGGATACCCGCCGCCATGGAAAGGGCAGATGCTGCAATGACCCAGCCGGCAGCCTGATGAAATGCAGTCTGCCACAGAGGCATGAGCAGCAGGCTGACAGACCAGAGAATCCCCAGCACCATGTTCTTCGAACGGCGAAACCAACCGGTAATCATGACAGGAGGAAGAAGCAGCAGCAGACCGCCGCAGGCCGCACCCTGAAAAAGCGCAGACAGATACACAGGATCAAAGGGCAGAAGAACGGCTGCGGACGGTGCAGCCAGAGCCAGTCCGGCTGCTGCTGCCAGGCAAGCCGAAAAAAGCCACAGGCGGAAAGGCAGAAACAGAATGCCGATGCAGTGGAGGGGTACAGCAGCTGCGGTGCCTGCCAGCAGCAGCAGATAGAAAAGGAAGGGCCTGTCCGTACTGAAAGCACTCGGAACAGGGCTGATGATCAGAATGATGCCGATAATATTTCTGGTTTTATAAAAAAATTCGCGCATTTTCACACTTCCTTTTCAAATTTGTGGTATACTCTTAGAAATAGTATTTTTTACGGAAATGCAGATTATGCTTTACAATATTTTGTAATCTGTGATATGATAAGCTGTATTTTTTCAGGTTCGAGGAGAAAGACATGATAACGATTGCAGAAAAACTGGGAATTGCGGCAGATGGTATTCTGACGGTGCGGGAAGGACTGCTCATGGCCGCAGCTGCGGTGCTGGTGCTGCTGCTTCTGGTCATACTGGTCAGAGGTCTGGTGCAGCGTGCGGAGCGGAGAAAGCATGCGATTTTCAGCAACAGTAAAAATAAATACAAGAGCCGTCTCGGTAAGAAGAATATCAAGTACTGAGTCCGTCGGATCCGCTTTTTCGGCGATTCCGACTCACTTTATGAATCAGGATGTATCAGAATGAATCCGATCGGTATGTAGGCCCCGCTATGGCAGCGGGGTTTTTTTATGCTCTTTTTCAGAACGTATAGCCGTTGGTGTCACAGCACTGGCAGGCTGGAGCCCAGGAGTTGCATGTACTGCAGCCATGGTCATTGCGGTCTGCCGCAGGACGGGTTTCTTCTCTTTCTTCGCAGTCGCAGCAGCAGTCCTCCCGGCATGGGTCACACTGCCCTACGTTATCGCACCGGATTTCAATTTCCTTCGCATTGATCATGAAACGTGCCGGACGGGTCACCTGCAGACGAATATCCGGTGTCAGTACCAGAGTGGAACTGAGGCGGATATTGCAGGTATCTTCCGTGCAGACTGCGGTAAGACGCGGATTCAGCAGGGAAGCGCAGGCGTCGAAGTCGAAGATCAGTGTCGGAGAGATGCCGGCGGCCTGGCACGGTATTTCCACGCAGTTTATGGCGAAGTTGTCGCTGCCCGGAATGGTGATGCCGGAGATACCTGCACCCGGACGGGTTTTGAAGCAGGCCCGGAAGTGACAGGACCTGGATCCGTTGGAGGCGGTTCCCTCCAGGATGATGGCTGCAGCCAGAATCCACGGGCCCGGTACCTGCGCCAGGAAGAAGTGTCCGTCATTGTCACAGTCCATGCGGCACCGGTCGTCGGAATGGCAGCTGCAGGAACGGCGATCCTTTCGGTCCGGGCATCGGGTGATCTCATCCATGATGCCGGAAAGATCCGCCACATACTGACCGTTGACCAGATTCAGTTCCGTCACCGGAAATCCGTCAATGGTCACATCATCGGCATCAAAGCGGGCGGACGGGCTCAGGGCGAAACCGGTTACGGTGATGCGGGAGTTTTCCACCTGGAAGGTGGTGTCTTCCGTCAGGGTGAAGTCGCAGCATCCGCAGCTGCCGCATCCGCAGCATCCGCAGTCACAGCCGCAGCCCCGGCTTCTGTCTCTGTCTCTTTCCTCGCAGCCGCACCGGTCCTGCAGCGGGCTGAAGGTGATCTGCCGCGTGAAGGTTTCCGGATTGGTGACCAGATTAAAGAGAATGGGGCAGGATGTCTTCGTATCATCGAAGAAGACTTTGTTCAGATATACCACATTGCTGCCGGGGGAGATGTCACGTCTTCCGGCAGTGGTTTGATTGTTTCTCATAAATAAGAACCTCATTTCTTTCATTCTTATCTTATTCTATGCGTTTCAGATTTTGGTGGTGAAAAAATATCAAAAAGACACCAAAAAATCTTGAAAAGTGGGCCAATGTGGTGTATAGTGGAGATAGTATATTTAGGTTGGGGGACTGTCTCTATGTTTATGGGAACCACATACAATTCCATAGATGATAAGAACCGGCTCATCGTGCCATCCCGTCTGCGTTCAGAACTGGGGAACCGGTGCGTCATGACCAAGGGACTGGATACCTGCCTGAACATTTATACCATGTCAAGCTGGGAGAAGCAGATGGAGAAGATTTCCCGCATGCCGGAATCGGATCCGAAGGTCCGGGCATTTATCCGCCATTTCTGCGGCAATGCGGTGGAATGCGAACTGGATAAACAGGGCCGTATCGTCATTCCGCAGGAGCTGAAGACCTATGCGGAAATCGACCGGGATCTGGTGACCATGGGCGCCATGTCCAAGATTGAGGTCTGGAGCCGCCAGCTGTGGGATTCCCCGGAGAACGACAGCAAGATGGATAAAGAAGAGTTCGCCGGCGCACTGAAGGAATATAATTTCTAGGAGGAATGAGAAATGGAATTCAGACATACCTCGGTCCTCTTCGATGAGTGCATGGAAGGACTGAACATAAGAGAAGACGGAATCTATGTGGACGGCACCATGGGCGGCGGCGGTCACAGCAGCGGCATCTGCGGCAGGCTGGGACAGAACGGTCTGTTCATCGGCATCGACCGGGACGAAGACGCCCACCGGGCGGCACGCAGCCGGCTGGAAAGCTATCCGTGCCGGAAGGAATTCGTCCAGAGCAACTATTCCGATATCAAACAGGTACTGGAAGAACTGGGAATTGACCGGATCGACGGTGCACTGCTGGATCTGGGGGTGTCCTCCTTTCAGCTGGATAACCCGGAGAGAGGCTTCTCGTACATGCAGGACGCACCGCTGGATATGCGGATGAACCAGCAGGACGAATTCACCGCATACGACGTGGTGAACGGATACAGCGAAAAAGAACTGCGGGAGATCATTTCCCGATACGGGGAGGAGCGCTGGGCATCCAGAATAGCCCAGTTCATCGTCAAGCGGAGGAAAGAAAAGCCGCTGGAAACCACCTTCGAACTGGTGGACGCCATCAAGGCAGCCATACCGGCAGCCGCCAGACGTGACGGTCCCCATCCGGCCAAGCGGACCTTTCAGGCCATCCGGATCGAGGTCAATGACGAGCTGGGACAGCTGGAGCGTGCCATCGAAGCCTTCTGCGACGTACTGGCACCGGGCGGCAGACTCTGTGTCATCACCTTCCATTCCCTGGAGGACCGGATCGTGAAGGACATCATAGCCAGACGAATGAATCCGTGTACCTGTCCGAAGGAATTTCCGGTCTGTGTGTGTGGAAAGAAACCGGATATCCGAAAGATCACGGGAAAGCCGATCCTGCCTTCTGCGGAGGAGCTGGAAGCCAATCCGCGGGCAAGAAGTGCGAAGCTGCGCATTGCCGAAAAGATGCAGCAGGAAAAATAGCAAAAAAAGAAGCAGAAAGAAGAAACAGAAAGAAGAAGGAAAAAACACCGAAAGAAAAGATTTTGAGGAGAACATCATGGCAGTGACTGAGAGAGTGCGTGAAGAACAATTCGAATATACCTACGGCAGCCAGATGCGCCGGGAATTCGTTCCGGCATATCCGGGATGGGATGAGGAGGACGGAAGAGTCAGACGGACCAGAGAACGTCCGAAGCCGGAACAGCAGACGGAAAAGAAGCAGCAGAGCCTGACGGCAGGAGAACTGCGCCAGCTGATCTTCGTGGCTGCTTTCGTGGCGGTTCTGCTCATCGGCATCCTGGTGCTGAACGCCTATGCGGCTAACATTCAGTGCAGCATCAACAGTCTGACCAAGGCCAATATGAGCCTGGAAGACGAGATCGATGTGCTGAACATGAAGATCGACCAGAGTACCAGCATCGAGCAGATCGAATCCTATGCCATGAAGAACCTGAACATGCGGTACCCGAAAAGCAGCCAGTGCATTTACATCGAGAAAAATGCCAAGCTGACGGAAAACTTCTCGCAGGTGATCCGCCGGAAAGCCTATGCCCAGTGACGTGTCCGCGGTGCATCCGGCGATGCAGCGTTCGTTTTGCAGGTGATGCGGCAGGTGATGCGGCCGGCGATGTGACGGAAAACCGGGCAGGGTGAAATAATTTCATAAAAACACAAAAGCCAGACAACTACATAGCAATCTCGTGGTCTGGCTTTTTATCATCGAAGGGGAAATATGAAAAAGACGGTATCGGTAAAACAGAAAAAGAGAATCGCATTGGGATTCGTGCTGCTCAGCCTGCTTCTGATCGGCCTCACCTTCCGGGTGGGCTGGCATCAGATCGTGCGGGCTGATGAGCTGACTGAACGGGCTCAGCAGCAGCAGACCCAGGATGTGCCTATCGCTGCCAAGCGGGGAACCATCTATGACCGGAACGGCAAGGAACTGGCCAGCAGTATCACCTGCTATTCCGTGTGGGTCCGTCCGGCCCAGATCCTGAAGGATAAGGATGGAAGCAGTCTGTCCGACGAAAAGGTGACGGAGATTGCGGAAAAGCTGGCGGAAGTCACCGGGCAGGAAACGGAGAAGGTCCGCAGCCTCATTACCCGGGAACAGGCCCTGGTAAAGGTGGCCAAATATCTGGATAAGGAAACCTCCGATCAGGTTCGGGCGCTGAAGCTTTCCGGCGTGGAGATCTCGGAGGACACCCGCAGGTATTATTCTCTCGGAAACTTTGCATCCCAGGTGCTGGGCAGCGTTACCGACGACAATACGGGCCGGACCGGCATCGAGCTGGAGTATGACCAGTATCTCAGCGGCGTGTCCGGCCGGTGGGTACGAAATATCGACGTAGCCGGAAACGAACTGGTGGACGGTTCCGAGGAATATCATGAAGCACAGGACGGTCTCAATGTGGTCATGACCATCGATGAAGCCATCCAGTACTATGCGGAAAAGGCCGTG
>JAQXSU010000276.1 GCA_029219125.1 Bacillota bacterium | reverse complement strand
GCGACCATACGAAGGAGATACCGCAGGATCCTGCGCTGATTGAGGAAATACAGGAATAGGTCAAGTGAATACGGATGGCGTTCATTTACGCCAGACTCTATGGGAGACTCTACGGAGCGTCGATTGCGCTCCGTATTTTATTTGCGGTAAAAGGAATGCAGAAAGAAGTTATCTCCAAATCACCGAGAATCATCAGAGCGGAATTCAAGGTGGCCGAAAAAGACGGGCAGGTGGGATTCTATGATACTCTGACACCCCTCTATGCCTCGTTTCATGAGGACGACCAGGCCTTTTCTCTCATGTGGACTGAATATGATGAGAGCTTCCCTGTGTTTTATCAGTCCTATCTGGATGGGCAGAAGCGATGCGCAGACAATCACGGCGTGCTGGCCCGTCCGGGGGAAGTTCCACCGGAAAACGCCTATACCGTATCCTGTGTCCCATGGATCTCTTTCCATCACTTTGCCGTCCACTCCTACGAAAACAAGCCTCACTACTTTCCATCGGTAGAGGCGGGCAAGTTCTTCCAGCAGCAGGGCCGGATTCTCATGCCCCTGTCCATCACCTGCCACTATGCCGCCACAGACGGGTATCACGTGAAGTGCTTCCTTGACACCCTGCAGCAGGATGCGGATCGGTTCCGAGAGTTTCTGACTTGATTTTTTCCGGCAATCACCTGTAAGCACCTGCATGAAAAAGTCTGTCAACGCAAAAGGACGCCAATAATGACGCAAATCTGAATTCTTGACTATAGTTCCTCACTGAAAAAAACAGGCAACGATACCAATGTATATCTATCTATTGAAAAAAGGAGTGCCGCATTAACGTTTTCCTGTTAATTCGACACTCCCGAATATAACTTTTTTTGCCGTTGAACTCCGGACCGCTGGTCTTGCGAAAAGTTCATACATTTCCCATCCGGGCAAGCCGCTATAGAACTACTGCAAGCGTCTTTCATCATCACAATCTACCATTACATTTTCTGAAAAGACTTCAGTCATCAGGATATTCCTTCTCCCCTGCCGGCTTTACCGCCGCCCGAAGGCATCGATGGCTTCCGCCAGGTTCTTTACGCCGACCACACGGCAGCCTGACATGCTCCGTTCCCCGGCCGAAGCCCTGCCGCCGGCACCGGTTCCGCCGGCTTCGGCCCGCAGCTTCTCCGCATTCCGCAGGGGCATGATGACCTGCTCGTACCCCATCCGGGCTGCTTCCTTCCAGATCTTTTCCGTATTCTGCACAGAACGCAGCTCGCCGGTCAGTCCGATTTCACCAATGGCCAGGGTCCTCTTTGAAGCTGCCACACTTTTATAAGAAGAATAAATCGCCAGAGCAACGGCCAGATCCGGGGAGGTCCCCTCCGGCCGCATACCTCCTGCCACATTGATGTAGACGTCCTGATTCACAAGCTGCAGTCCTGCCTTTTTCTCCAGTACTGCTAATATCATATTCAGCCGGGTGTTGTCTATGCCCACCGAAGTCCGCCGTGCGAACCCCACATTGGCAGGGCTCACCAAAGCCTGTATTTCAAACATGACCGGACGGCTGCCCTCATAAACGGAAGTTGCTACAGAGCCCTCCAGTTTTTCCTCCCGGTTTTCCAGAAACGTGCCGGAAATATCCGTCAGCTCTGCCAGACCGCCGGCTTCCATCTGGAATGCGCCGATCTCGCTGGTGGTGCCGAACCGATTCTTAAACGCACGAAGGATACGGAATTCATGATCCCGCTCTCCGGTAAAATTCAGCACGCAGTCCACCAGATGCTCCACGGTCTTCGGACCGGCCAGATCCCCGCTCTTCGTCACATGTGCCACAATGAAAATAGGAACATTCCAGCTCTTTCCGATTTTCATCAGCTGGTTGCCGCACATCCGCACCTGCGACACGCTGCCAGGCGCAGAGTCCATCTGGCTGCTGTACATGGTCTGAATGGAGTCGATGATCAGAAATGCCGGTTTCAGATTCTGACATACCGTCTCCACATTCTCCATGTTGGTCTCGGCCAACACATATAAATCCTCCGGGATGCCGCCGCACACCCGGTCCGCACGCATTTTGATCTGCTCCTCCGATTCCTCACCGGAAACATAAAGCACCGTACCGCCCTTCCTGGCGATATTGGCTGCAGTCTGTATGATCAGCGTCGATTTCCCGATGCCCGGCTCTCCGGAAATCAGTACCAGCGACCCCTGCACCAGACCACCGCCCAGCACACGGTTCAATTCCCCGATTCCGGTATCAATCCGCTCGTAATTAGCCGCACCCACCTGCTTCAGTTTCGATGGTTTGGCCGTGGCACTGGTTCTCCTGCGCGCATCGCCGCCGGGCCCCGCTGCCGTTGCTGGCGGCTCAGGCAGCACCTTTTCCTCCACGAAGGAATTCCATGCGCCGCAGATGCACT
>JAQXSU010000275.1 GCA_029219125.1 Bacillota bacterium | reverse complement strand
CCAATGAGCAGAAACTTTGTCTCCAGCTGGCCCGAAAGCATGATCCAGATGGCAAACAGTCCGACCGTCAGGCCAAGAAACTGAGACAGAATCTGCCGTTGTCTCCCATGCATCAACAAATTCCTCCTGTATCACTTAATTGTTTTTCACAAAAACATGCATAGAAATATTATACAGAATCACAAAAGCCGTGTCAAGAAATTGCTAAGAAATAGTATTCTCCGAAGAGCAGTCTGCCTCCGGACGCCATTCCAGAATGTCGCCGGGCTGACAATCCAGGGCACGGCAGATTTTGTCCAGTGTCTCTATGCGGATGGCTTTCGCCCGGCCGTTTTTCAGAATTGATATATTTGCCATGGTGATGCCCACCCGCTCTGAAAGCTCCGTAACGCTCATCTTCCGCTTCGCCAGCATCACGTCAATATTGATTACGATCATCTTTCCGCCTCCTATATGGTCAGATCGTTTTCCGACTTGAGAACGGCCGCCTTATATACCAGATGAGACAGGGCTGCCGCCGCGATACCGATTCCGACACCGATAACGTCCACCGCCAGAGACAAAAGCACAATGCCCGGGTGACTCATGCCCAGTGCCATGAAGATCAGATTGCCTGCGAAGAAATAAGCCACATCCCCCAGAATCAGCAGTGATATGGTTTTCAGCCGGATGGCGTTTTCTTCACAGAAAGAATTGTCCCGTCGAATCTCTGTGCAGATCCCCCAGAATTCAAAGAGTGCAGCATAGCACGGAATCCCGGTTCCCCAGAGAAACAGAAGCCACGGCCAGAAATAACCGCCGTATCCATCCTCTGCCGCCCAGTCCTGCCCGATCCCCGGCAGTATCAGGAAGTAAACGCATGCGCCGATAAAGCCAAGCCCAATGGTGATCAGTTTCAGTAATCCTGCAAGTTTGCTCTGTGTCATATTTTCAGGCCTCCTTTTTTCTTCCAGTATATCTCTCCTCTATCATAAAATCAATATTTTTTTATCGATTTACGATAAGTTTTTGAATAAAAAAGCAAGGCAGCACATTCTCCGCGCTGCCCCTTGGTGTCTGCGTTCGGTCTGATGTTTTCAGTCCTTCGGCTTCCGGCTCAGTCCTTCGACTTATAATACAGCATGCAGTGGCAGTATCCTTCAAAATCCGGATCCGCAATCTGCTCTTTGAATTCCTGGCAGATGCACTTATTGGCTTCCGACCGTTCCAGCCGGCACGGGCAGTAACCGCCTGTCCTCTTCAGTCCCTCCCGGATATCTGCTACGATTTCTTTATTTTCATTGAGTCTGACTGCCATCTTCTTCCCCTCCCGTGTGAATCAATCTGTCTCTATTATATGTGTTTTCTGCAAAAAAAGCAATCAGATCCCGCAAATTTATTGACTTATGTCAGAAATGCAGTTATACTATATTCATTAATGACATATGTCAGAAAGGAGCCGTCATCATGCCAAGACCTTGCAAAAGCCGCCGCATCTGTGCTATGCCTGAAACCGTATGTTTCGGACCGAAACGGAGCTGCGCTGCACACCCCTCAGAGGGAATCAGCCAGGAAGCTGTTATCATGACCCTGGATGAGTATGAAACCATCCGCCTCATCGATTTCATCGGCTGTACCCAGGAAGAAACTGCTGTCAGCATGGGTGTTGCCCGCACCACAGTGCAGGCCATCTATGAATCGGCGCGGAGGAAACTGGCAAACGCACTCTGCCTTGGCAGAGAGCTTCGGATCGGCGGCGGGAACTATTTTTTATGTGAAGGCAGAAGTCAGGGCTGCAGATGCCCCCGCTGCCGGAAGGAGGTAACAGAATGAAAATTGCAGTCACTTATGAAAACGGTCAGGTGTTTCAGCACTTCGGCCATACGGAAGCTTTTAAGATATATGATGTTGAAGGCGGTGCAGTCAGCGCCAGCCGCATCGTCGGAACAGACGGTTTCGGTCACGGTGCCCTGGCCGGCTTCCTGCGTGAGCAGGGGGTCTGCGTTCTGATCTGCGGCGGCATCGGCGGCGGCGCCATCCAGGCACTGCAGCAGGCCGGCATCGAAGTCTATGCCGGTGTCTCCGGCGATGCGGATCAGGCCGCAGCCGCTCTTCTTGCCGGCAGCCTTACCTACAGCAGCCAGGCCAACTGCAGCCACCACCATCACGGTGAACACAGCTGCCGCAGCGGCTGCTGATCAGCAGCCTGATTGCAGGCAAACAAACAGCGGAAGGGATGCTGGAAAAGCTCCAGTCCCCTCCGCTTTCTGCATTCATTTCGGAATAGTATTTATCTGGCAATCACGCTGACGGTGGTGCTGTATTTCGTGTAAACCCGCTTGCCGCCGACTTCCACGTAGCCCCTTACTTTATAATAATATCTCGTACCTTTTTTCAGATTCTTTTTATTGATGACATAAGATCTGGTTGCCGGCTTGTCGGCCAGTTTCTTAAATCCGCTGTTTTTGCTGGTGGAGCGGTAAATCACATAGCCATCCAGATTCAGGCTGGTCTTTCTGGTCCACTTGACGGTGACAGCACCCTTCTTCGCAGAAACCTTCGCACCGGCGATCTTCGCCGCGCGCACCGGCTGTACCACCTCATCTGCATCCTCCCACTGGGCATAAATGTCTACAATATCCAGCGGGTCTGCCGTCAGCAGCAGCTCCACGGTCAGCGGATCCCCAGGTTCCAGTACGGTGCCGGTGCCGTCTGGTTTCGTGTTCCAGCCGGTAAACATCTGATTCTTGCTCTTGATGCCTTCAGCATCCCAGACCTTCGCACCGTCTTTCGCGCCTTCCGATTCCAGCTGATCCATGGTCACCACATCGGTATGGAAGCCTACGCAGCCCAGTTCCTCGCACTTCGCAGAATTGCAGTGGTAAACCACCTTGTACTCGATCTGCTTCGGCTCCACGACAATCTTGCGAAGGCCGGTGGCATAATCCGATGAGGTTTCCCAGAAATCAGTGTCAACGACATCTTTGATCACCAGCTCCTGCCCCAGATCGATAAATTCATCCGGATAAAAGCACTGTCCGTCGTCATAATAGTATTCCGGCGCACCCTTCTGCCCCTTGGCCGGACCGGTGTACAGCGTACCTTCTCCACCCACTCCGCCGCCGTTAGGTGCCAGGATTTCCCCTTTCGTATTGACGATATAGAATCCGCCCACGTTGGTCTCCGCTTTGGAATTGATCAGCTTTTCCTCATGGCGCAGAACGTCCCCTGCATGGATCCCGTCTTCGGCCTGACCGTTTTCGCTGCAGGAATAGTAATCCCGAATGCCTTGCTCTGCCAATGCCGGCGCTGCGGCCGGAATCGACATGGTGACCATCAGCGCTGTGGTCAGCATAATGGAAATCATTTTTTTCTTCATTTTCTTTTCCCCTTTTCTATATATTTTTTCTGAGCAAAATTTATTCTCCCCGGTGTTCATCCCACGTCTCCCTGTGCCGGTGTGTACAGGGTTTCTGCCATCTCAGTCAGGGCATCCTTCGATGCACCCCTATCCATGGTCAGACTGTAGACAAGGCCCGGAGCCAGATCCAGCCAGATGAGTTTCCCGGCTCCACCCTCTGTCCAGAAGGCTTCCGCCGCACACCATCCAAGCTCCAGGCTGCTGCTGTTCTCATATTTCCCATCCTCCATGCCGGAAATATCCTGCAGCACCACCTGACCGGTGCCGGCCGTCCGGTATGCATAGCGGATCCCATCCACAGTGAAAGAGGTTTCTGCCGTTTCCAGAGCCTCTGTTCCGTCTCCCGGATCCAGCGCAAAAGTGATGTACATGATGTTTTTCGCATTTTGCGGTGCCACATCCATATCGTACCCCAGACGGTTCATGATCTGCCGGGCAGTGGTCAGCAGAGCAGCGTCACCGGCCTCTCCGCCGCCAGCCAGCACATACAGCACTTCTTCTTCCTCTGTATACCAGGCGACCCAGCCATCCTCTCCGGCAGGAACTTCCGCTTCAGAAGTCTTTTCTGCACGGCAGGTATAGGTTTCACCCTTCAGCGTAAAGTCTGCCTCCACGGCAGTTCCCCCCTCCAGAACTTCATACGTGGCTGCTTCTGCCTCTTCCGGGAGAACCAGGCGGAATCCCAGCTCTGCGATGTCTTCCATGGTCGCAGGCTTTCCATCGTTACGGAGTTTTCCGCCTGCAGCGATTCCGGCTGCCACCAGACAGAGACAGGCAGCCGCCGCGATACTCCGCCGCAGCCAGACCCTGCGGTTTCTGCCGAATGAGGCTCCGTCGGCAGGGAGTCTGGACGGCGATGGTCCGGCGGCCGTTTTCTTATAGGCTTCTTCCAGAAATTCATCCTCGATTTCATTCATAAAACGCTGAAACAATTTCTGATTCATATGGAAACTCCTTCCTTTGCCAGTGTATCCCGCAGCTTCGCCC
>JAQXSU010000274.1 GCA_029219125.1 Bacillota bacterium | reverse complement strand
CGACGGATGTGGTACAGAAGGAAATGTATACATTTAACGACCACGGCAACCGCAGCATCACCCTGAAACCGGAAGGTACTTCCCCTGCAGTGCGTGCTTTTATCGAACATAAGCTGTATGCGGAGGTACAGCCTTCCAAGTATTACTATATCACACCGTGCTTCCGGTATGAAAAACCGCAATCAGGCCGTCTGCGTCAGTTCCACCAGTTTGGCATCGAAGTCTTCGGCACGCCGAACATGATGGCAGATGCAGAAGTTATCAGCCTCGGATACGACTTTCTTACCAGTCTCGGAATTACGGAAATCGAACTCCGCATCAACAGTGTGGGCTGCCCTGACTGCAGAAGAAAGCACAGAGAGGCACTGAGAAGCTTCCTGACACCGAAGTATGACGAGTTATGCGATACCTGCAAGACACGTTTTGATAAGAACCCGATGCGTATTTTGGACTGCAAGTCTCCAATCTGCCAGGATCTGGTGAAGGGTGCGCCGATGATGATCGATTACCTTTGTGATGACTGCCGTCAGGCATTCGAAGATCTGCAGAATAATCTGAAAGCAATGGAAATCCCGTTCGTTGTGGATCCCGGCATCGTAAGAGGGCTGGATTACTATACCAAGACGGCATTTGAATTCGTAACCACGAAAATCGGTGCGCAGGGCACAGTCTGCGGCGGAGGCCGTTATGATCATCTGGTGGAAGAGGTCGGAGGACCTCCGATTCCGGGTGTTGGCTTCGGTCTTGGCATTGAACGTCTCATTATGCTGATGGAAGCCAATGATGCCCAGTTCCCGCAGGAAGGTCAGGTGGATGTATTTATCGCAGTTATGGGCGATGCTGCAAAAGCCTTTGGCCTGAAACTCTGTCATGAACTGCGCGGAAAAGGAATTGCTGCAGAGATGGATACTCTGGCAAGAAACATCAAGAACCAGTTTAAATATGCAAACCGGCTGGATGCCAGATATACCGTTGTGATCGGCGATAATGAACTGACGGAGGGCGCTGCTACTGTGAAAGACATGGCAACTTCTGAGCAGCAGCTGGTGAACTTTGAAGATCTGTTTGATTTTATTAAGAAATAAAACGCAATATACAGGAGTATAAAATGAGTGAATTATTCAAGCGCACATCCATGTGCGGCACTTTAAATATCAGCAATGTGGATCAGGAAGTGGTCTTAAACGGCTGGGTCGCCAAAAGAAGAAATCTTGGAGGTCTGATCTTTATCGATCTGAGAGATAAGACCGGTATCGTTCAGGTTACTTTCGACGATACCATCCCGCAGGATATCTTCCAGAAGGCGGATTCCGTCAGAAGTGAATATGTCATCGGCGTAAAGGGAACTGTAAAAGAGAGAAGTGCAAAAAACATGAATATCCCGACCGGGGAGATCGAAGTTTTCGCTACAGATCTGGTGATCTATTCCCAGGCAGATACACCGCCGATCTACATTAAGGATGATGACAACGTGGACGATACGCTGCGTCTGAAGTATCGGTATCTGGACCTGAGAAAGCCGAAAATGCAGAGAAATCTCACATTCCGCCACCAGGTCACCAAGCTGACAAGAGACTATTTTGACAGCTGTGGTTTCACTGAGGTGGAAACACCGATGCTGATCAAGTCTACGCCGGAGGGTGCCCGGGACTATCTGGTTCCGAGCCGTGTGCATCCGGGTGAATTCTATGCTCTGCCTCAGTCGCCTCAGTTGTTCAAGCAGCTGCTCATGGTCAGCGGTACTGACCGCTACATGCAGATTGTAAAGTGCTTCCGTGATGAAGACCTTCGTGCTGACCGCCAGCCGGAATTCACACAGATCGATCTGGAAATGTCCTTCGTGGAGGCCGACGATGTTATGGCTGTGCAGGAAGGTTTCCTGCAGAAGCTGTTCCATGATCTCATGGGTGTGGATATTCAGCTTCCGCTGCCGCGTCTCACCTGGGATGAAGCCATGGAGCGTTACGGTTCCGATAAACCGGACCTTCGGTTTGGTTTCGAACTGCATTGTCTGAATCATCTGGCACAGGGCTGCGGCTTTAAAGTGTTTACTGACGCACTGGAAGCCGGCGGAGATGTCCGCGGCATCTGCATCGACGGAGGAGCGGATCAGTTCAGCCGCAAGGAAATCGATAAGCTGACCGCAGCCGTAAAGGATTACGGTGCAAAAGGCATGGTTTGGATGAAAGTCGGAGAAGGAGAAATCAACTCTTCTGTAAATAAATTCTTTACTCAGGGAGAGCTGGCCGCATATGCTGCAGAGTTTGAAGCGAAACCTGGTGATCTGATTTTTATCGTTTCTGATAAAAAGAAGGTTGTCTTTGATTCCCTCGGTTTCCTGCGAAGAGAAATCGCACGACGCCTTGGCCTGCTGAACGATAAGGATTTCAAACTGCTTTGGGTAGTGGATTTCCCAATGTTCGAAAAGGACGATGAAACCGGTGAACTGAAAGCAATGCATCATCCGTTTACACAGCCGAAGCTGGATCAGGTTCCGTTGCTTGATACCGATCCGACTGCTGTGAAAGCGGAAGCATACGATATCGTTCTGAACGGTGTGGAACTGGGCGGCGGTTCCATCCGAATCCACGACAAGGATCTTCAGGCGAAGATATTTGAAGTTTTGGGACTTACGAAAGAAGAATGTGATGAAAAGTTCGGCTTCCTCATTGAAGCCTTTAAATATGGCGTACCTCCTCATGGTGGTCTGGCTTATGGTCTGGACCGTCTGGTAATGCTGCTGGCAGGGGAGTCTTCCATTCGTGAAGTGATTGCTTTCCCGAAGAATCAGAACGCACAGTGTCTGGTTTCAAACGCACCGTCTCCGGTGGCAGAAGACCAGCTGAAGGAACTGGGAATCAGTACGTTATAATACCGATCAGGATCAGACTGGAAAGGAGAGCCGGCGCTTTATGGAAAAGAAACGCATCGGGATACTTGGCGGAAGTTTTGATCCGGTCCACAACGGTCATGTAGCGTTGGGACAAGCGGCTCTGCAGGAAGGGGAACTGTCCCGGCTCGTTGTGATGCCTGCTCATGTGCAGCCTTTTAAGCAGGGCAGAGAATTTGCAGAAGACCAACATCGGATGGAAATGTGCAGGCTTGCTTTTGGAGATACAGAAAAAGCGGAGGTCTCCGATTATGAGATGACTCAGACGGAGATCTCCTATACCTATGATACACTGGCCTGGCTGGAGTCCGTTTATCCTGACAGTAAACTGTATTTCATTACCGGGACAGATGCGTTCCTTGAAATTGAATACTGGCGTAAAGGACAGGAACTGCTTGGGCACTACAGCTTTATTGTCAGCGTGCGGCCAGGTTATAAAGAAAAAGAGCTGGAGAAAAAGATACAGTACTATAAGGAGCGGTATCATACTGAAGTAATCCAGCTCCATGCGGAAATGCCGGATATTTCCTCGACGAAAATCAAAGCGAGACGCAGCCGGGATCTGCCCATTGAGGGACTGGTGCCCGAAAGCGTGGAAAGGTATATCCATGAACACAAGCTCTATGTATGATTCCCTGAAGGAATCTATTGCAGCATATATCGAAAAGAATGCAAGCGAAAAGAGAAAAATTCATACAGAAGGCGTACGTCAGACCGCGATAAAGCTTGCAGAAAAGTACGGGTCCTCTGATGAGATTCTGAAGCAGAAATCAGAACTTGCTGCGCTGTTTCACGACATGTACCGGGGAGTTTCCACAGATATTCTCAATTATTATGTGAAGCATCTGGGTCTGGATGAAAAACGATATAAAAATAACGCAAATCTTGCCCATGGAAAAATTGCTGCTGCAGTGATGATGCGGGAATATGGAATCACGGATGATGATTTGCTGAACGCAGTAAGTTTTCATACAACGGGCCGTCCGGGGATGTCTCTTCTCGAAAAAATCATTTATATTGCAGATGCGATCGAGCCCAATCGTAATTATCCCGGGGTGGATGAATTGCGCAAGTCTGCGGAAACAGATATTGATCTTGCTTGTCTGCAGTCTCTGACGAACACCATTACCTATGTGCGGGGTGAAAACAAGTATCTCGACGAAGATACAATAAATGCAAAAGAATATTTTGAGAAGCTGATAAATGAAAAAGGAGAAATTATATGACCAACAAAGAATATGCATTGCTGGCAGGAAATGTTTTAGCCGAGAAAAAGGCCCAGGATATTGTAATCATTGATATTCAGGAAAAAGCCTCTTTTGCTGACTATTTCGTCATTTGCTCCGGTAATTCTGAACGTCAGGTTCAGAGCCTGACGGATGATGTGGAAGATGCTTTCGCCAAGCAAAATCTGTTCGTCAAATCTGTTGAGGGACGTCACGGCTCCGGATGGATTCTGATGGATTTCGGAGATATCATCGTTAATGTTTTTACCAGAGAAATGAGAGAACGTTACAATATCGAAAAAGTATGGGGAGATTGCCAATTCATCGAAGTGGAGGATTAGACATAAAATGAACGAGAAGTATAACTTTAAGGAAATTGAGCAGAAATGGCAGAAATACTGGGAAGAGAACCAGTGCTTCAAAACAGTGGAAGATGACTCCAAGGAGAAGTACTACTGTCTGGAAATGTTCCCGTATCCATCCGGCAAACTGCATATGGGACATGTGAGAAACTATTCCATTGGTGATGTTGTTGCCAGATTCAAGAAAATGGATGGCTACAATGTACTGCATCCGATGGGATGGGACTCTTTCGGCCTTCCTGCTGAAAATGCAGCGATCAAACACGGAATCCATCCGAGCACATGGACCTGGGATAACATTTCTGAAATGAGAAACCAGCTGAAGCAGCTGGGTCTTTCCTATGACTGGGACAGAGAGGTTGCCACCTGCCATGAGGATTACTATAAATGGATGCAGTGGATTTTCATTCAGTTCTATAACCGGGGGCTGGCTTACAAGAAAGAGAATCCGGTAAACTGGTGTCCGAGCTGTCAGACCGTTCTGGCCAATGAACAGGTGGTAGACGGCTGCTGTGAACGCTGCAAATCTCCGGTTGGCAAGAAGAATCTCTCTCAGTGGTATCTGAAGATCACCGACTATGCAGATCGTCTGCTGGATAACCTGGATAAGCTGGATGGCTGGCCGAATAAGGTAAAAACCATGCAGAGAAACTGGATCGGACGGTCCACCGGTGCGGAAGTGGATTTTGCCATCAAGGACGACGATCGGAAAATGAAGATCTTTACCACTCGCTGTGATACGCTGTTCGGCGTGACCTACATGGTTATGGCACCGGAGCATCCGTATGTCATGAGTCTGGTAGAGGGAACCGAATATGAACAGCCTGTGAAGGACTACCTGGATAAGGTACAGCACATGAGTGAGATTGAGAGAACCTCAACCACCAATGAAAAAACCGGTGTATTCATCGGAAGATACGCCATCAACCCGCTCAATGGAAAGGAAGTACCTATTTTCATTTCTGACTATGTACTGATGGATTACGGTACAGGTGCCATTATGGCAGTGCCTGCCCATGACCAGAGAGACTTTGATTTCGCGAAGAAATTCAACCTGGAAATCATTCCGGTAGTGGATCCGCAGAATCCGGAAATTGACCTTTATAACCTGAAGGAAGCTTTCGTCGCAGAAGGGACCATGATCAACTCCGGGGAATTCAATGGCCTGAATAACCGTGATGCCATCGAAAAAGTCGCCGCTTACCTGGAGGAAAAGGGCATCGGTAAGAAAACCATCAACTACAGACTGCGTGACTGGCTCATTTCCAGACAGAGGTACTGGGGCTGCCCAATCCCGATGGTTTACTGTGAAGATTGCGGATGGGTTCCTGAAAAGGAAGAGAACCTGCCGGTTCTTCTGCCGACAGATGTGGAATTTACCGGTAAGGGAGAATCCCCGCTGACCACATCCAAGGTTTTTGCTCAGGCTGTCTGCCCGAAATGCGGCAAACCGGCAAGAAGAGAAATGGACACCATGGACACCTTCCTGGATTCCTCCTGGTATTTCCTGCGCTACTGCGATCCGAAGAACAGTGAAGCACCGTTTGACTTCTCCAAAGTAAGCTACTGGTTCGGAGAAAACGGTGTGGATCAGTACATCGGCGGTGTGGAGCATGCGATTCTGCACCTGATGTATTCCAGATTCTTCATGATGGCGCTCTACGATATGGGACTGGTATCCTGTGAGGAACCGTTCCAGAACCTGCTGACTCAGGGCATGGTTAATAAAGACGGCAAAAAAATGAGTAAATCTTTGGGCAACGTCGTCAGCCCGGAAGAAATCATCAACAAGTACGGAGCTGATACTGCCAGATTGTTTATTCTGTTTGCAGCACCGCCGGAAAGAGAACTGGACTGGTCGGATGCCGGTGTGGAAGGAAGCTATCGTTTCCTGAACCGTGTATACCGTCTGGTTTATGAATTCAAGGAAAAGTATCCGGACGTTCCGGCTTGCTTCGAGGTGAAGACTGCTGCTGACAAGTCCTTAAATTACATGCTGAACACTGCCATTAAGAAGGTCAGTGAGGATGTAGGAGGACGTTTCAGCTTCAATACTGCAATCAGTTCTATTATGGAGCTGGTAAATGAAATGTACCGCTATAAAGAAGGTACCGATGTGAATCCGGGACTCTTCGGCAAGGCGGTGAAAGAGCTGATTATCATTTTATCTCCGTTCACCCCGCATATCTGTGAAGAAATGTGGGAACATATGGGACAGAAAGGTTCCCTGACTACCGTGGCATGGCCGGAATATGATGAAGATGCACTTGTAAAAGACGAAATTGAAATCGTCGTACAGGTAAACGGTAAGCTGAAAGAGAAGTTGATGGTAGAAAGCAACTTGACCAAAGAACAATTAGAAAAGATAGCTATGGAAAATGAAAAAGTCCAGGCATTGTTGGAAGGAAAGACGGTCGTGAAGGTAATTGCAGTACCGAACCGGCTGTTGAACATCGTAGTTAAATAAGAAAAAACAACTTTATAACAGGCTTTGCTATCTTTTCATAAAAAGAAAAAAGGACGGAAAATATTTTATGAGAAGAAAACAAACAAGACCAAAGAAGGAAGCAGCCCTGAAAGTGATTCCCATCGGGGGTCTGAATGAAATCGGAAAAAATCTGACCCTGCTGGAATACAAAGATGAGATTCTGATCATTGACTGCGGCATGTCTTTCCCGGATGACGAAATGTACGGAATCGATATCGTTATTCCGGATTTCACCTACCTGATCAACAATCAGGATAAGATTGTGGGTATGGTGCTGACACACGGTCATGAGGACCACATAGGTGCGGTTCCTTATTTGCTCAAATATATCAATGTGCCGGTATATGGTACCAGACTGACGCTGGGGCTTGTGGAGAACAAGCTGAAGGAACACAACATTCAGGGTGACCTTCGTACCATTTACGCAGGGGACAAGATCCAGCTGGGTTGCTTCAATGTAGAGGCAATCCGCACGACCCATTCGGTGGCTGACGCAATCTGTCTGGCCATCGATACTCCTGCCGGGCTGGTATTCCATTCCGGTGACTTTAAGATAGACTATACACCGCTGGACGGAGAACCGATTGATTTCGCCAAGCTTGCCTCGCTGGGTAAGAAAGGCGTTACTTTGATGCTCTGTGACAGCACCAACGCAGTCCGGCCGGGGTTCACTGCATCTGAGCAGGTGGTAGGCCAGACCATTGAAACAATTTTCAGAAAATGCAAGACGAGAATCATCATCGCAACATTCTCGTCCAATGTCCACCGGGTACAGAAGATTATCGAAAGTGCCATTAAGGTTGGAAGGAAGGTTGCAGTTTCCGGCAGAAGCATGGAAAATGTGGTGGCACTGGCCATCGAGCTGGGGTATCTGGATATTCCGGCAGGTACGCTGGTGGATCTGAAAATGACCAGAAATATTCCGGATGACAAGCTGGTGATTATTACCACCGGAAGCCAGGGAGAACCGATGTCAGCACTGACGCGGATTGCCAGCGGTGAACATCGTGCGGTAAAGCTGAAACCCGGTGATACGGTAATTCTGTCATCTTCTCCGATTCCGGGGAATGAAAAAACGGTATCCAATGTGGTAAATAAACTGTTTGAAAAGGGTGCAGAAGTCATATATTCAGATATTGCTGACATTCATGTTTCAGGCCATGCCTGCCAGGAAGAACTGAAACTGATGCATTCTCTTCTGAAACCGAAATATTTCATGCCGGTTCACGGAGAATATCGCCATCTGATTCAGCATGCGCGCCTTGCGGAAAACCTGGGCATGGATCCGGAAAATATTTTTGTACTGGATAACGGTGATACACTGAACATTACCAGAAACTCTGCCGTTAAGGAAGAGACGAAGGTCCCTGCAGATGCGATTCTGGTGGATGGCCTTGGTATCGGAGATGTGGGAAATATCGTACTTCGTGACAGAAAGCTTCTGTCAGAATCCGGACTGATCATCGTGGTTGCTGCCATCGATCGGGAAAGCCGGGAGGTCGTTTCCGGACCGGACATCATATCCAGAGGCTTTGTTTATGTGCGAGAAAACGAAGGTCTTATCGAAGAAGCAAGACAGGTGGCTATGGCCGCCATGGAAAAATGCCACGACAAGAATATTCGTGACTGGAACTCCATGAAATCCCAGGTGCGGGATTCTCTCAGCAGCTATATATACGAAACCACCAAGAGAACGCCGATTATTCTGCCGATTTTCCTGGAGGTATGATTTTCGAGGAGGAAGAACATGAACGTTTACGATCAGGCCCACGGACTGGCACAGGCGATCAAAGCATCCCAGGAATTCATCCAGTATGATGCTCTGAAAAAGCAGGTGGATGCCAATCCGGAGCTGGCAGCTATGGTGAAAGAGGTTCAGGCGAAACAGTTTGAACTGCAGGCGAAACAGATGATGGGTGAGCAAATGAATGCGGAAATGATGGCGCAGGCACAGCAGCTTTATGCCATCATGATGCGTGACCCTCTGGCAATGCAGTACATGGAAGCCCAGATGCGCTTTTCTCTCATGATGAATGATGTGTATAAAATCATCGGAGAGGCTGTTGGCATCGGTGATATGGCAGATATGTTAAAATAAGTACTTGTTTCGTTCATAAAGATTTGGTATACTAAAATATAGATTTACTTTTTATGACTTTTATGACAGGAGAGATAAAAAATGATTTACGCAAGCGATTTTAGAAAAGGTATTACCTTTGAAATTAACGGTGAACCTCATGTAGTTCTGGATTTCCAGCATGTAAAACCAGGTAAGGGTGCCGCTTTCGTCAGAACCAAGTATAAGAATATTCTGACCGGTGCCACCAGAGAAGAAGCCTTCAACCCGGAAGACAAGTTCCCGAAGGCACATATTGAAACCAGAAGAATGCAGTACCTGTACAATGACGGAGATCTGTATTACTTTATGGATCCGGAAACCTATGATCAGGTTCCTCTGCCATTTGACCAGGTGGAAGATGCCATCAAGTTCATGCGCGAAAACGATGAAGCTACCATCAAATTCTACAAGGGTAATGCATTCCTGGTAGAAGCAGATAACTTCGTAAACCTGAAGGTAATTGAAACCGAGCCGGGTGTCAAGGGTAATACTGCAACCAACGTAACCAAGGCTGCAACTGTAGAAACCGGTGCAGTGGTTCAGGTGCCTATTTTCATCGAAGAAGGCGAAGTGATTCAGATCGATACCAGAAGCGGAGAATATCTGGGACGCGCTAAATAAAAAGAATATGAAACCAATGGGAAGGGACGTAATGGAATGTTGCGTCCCTTTTCGGAATGCAGCAAAAGATACAGAAGAGGTGTTTTATGAACAGAGAAACGGATGCAGAAAGCAAGGGAAATCAGGGGAAAAAAAGACAGGGAAAGGCAATTGTGATCATTCTGGTTATACTTGCTCTGGCTTTTGCGGTCTGCTGCGGTGCGGGGTTGTATTTCAGCAAACTGGGAGCGCCGCTGGATGCGGCTGCAAACACAGCCGTGACGGTGACCATTGAGCCTGGTACGACCACGGCAGGGATCGGACAAGCTTTGCAGGAAAATGGGGTCATAGAAAATATGGAGCAGTTTAGGCTATGGTCCAAAATCAAGGGTTTTGACAGCCAGTATAAAGCGGGTATTTATACCTTGTCACCGTCCATGTCCTTCGGGGAAATCGCAGAGATTCTGGTAGGCGGTAAGGTGGATACATTCCAGTTTACTATTCCGGAAGGCTATACCATCTGGCAGACGGCGGATAGTCTGGCAGAGCAGGGTGTTGCTGACCGTGACCGGATTCTGGAGCTTGCGGAAAGTCATGAATTCGATGAGGAATTCCCGTTTCTGCAGGCGGCGCAGAACAATGAAAACCATCTGGAGGGCTATCTTTTACCGAATACCTACACTCTGTCTGTGGGCTCCACAGAGGAAGACATCATCCGTGTCCTGCTGGGCCAGTTCGAAAAAGACGTACTGCCGCTCTATGAATCGGCTGCAAAAGAAGGAACGTCTCTCAATGACTTCATTATTGCGGCTTCTATCATTGAGCGTGAGGCCATGGTCAGTGAGGAGCGGCCTCTGGTCGCCAGCGTGATCTACAATCGCCTGAATATGGAAATGCCGCTGCAGATGTGCTCTACCGTGCAGTACATTCTGGGCGAGCCGAAGGCCGTTCTCACCTATGCGGATACTGAAATCGATTCGCCATATAATACGTATCAGAATCCAGGTCTGCCGCCGGGACCGATCTGTTCACCTGGTACAGCGTCCATAGAAGCGGCCATGAATCCTGCAGATACAGAGTACCTGTATTTCGTCCTCAGCGAAAAACTGGACGGTACTTCTAATTTTTCCTCAGATTACAACCAGTTTCTGCGGGACAAGGACGCATATTACAAGGCCTACGAGGCTGCCAATTAAGGATTTACATCATGAATAAAACAGAAAATATCACTCATCCGAAGGTAACAGAATATATCAACCGGTTTTACCGGCTCGCAGAACCGGAACTGATGGAACTGCGCCTCGCAGCTGAAGCAGAGGGAGTTCCCATCATTCTGCGGGAGACAGAAGACTTTCTGAATGTCCTTCTTTCCATTCTGCAGCCGGAGCGCATTCTGGAAATCGGGACAGCTGTCGGGTATTCCGCAGCATATTTTGCAAAGAAAACAGGTGCACATGTTGTTACCATAGAAAAGTCTGATGAAATGCATCGCATTGCTGCAGAAAACGTGAAGAAGCTGGGTCTGGATGGAAACATCCGACTGCTTCTCGGCGATGGGGAAGAGGAACTAAAAAAACTGTGGGATGCAGGTGAGAAACCGTTCGACTTTCTGTTCATCGATGCAGCGAAAAGCCATTATAAGCGCTTTCTGGATGCAGCCATGGAGCTGACACATCCGGGCAGCGTCATCGTTTCGGATAATGTGTTATTCCGCGGCAGCGTAGCAGATGACGAGGAACATCTGGACCGTCGCCATAAGACGAATATCCGTCGGCTTCAGGAATATATGGAATACATCTATCATCACCCGGCTCTGGAAACCAGCCTGATCGCCTGCGGCGACGGACTGGCCATCAGCAGGGTAAGGGAGAAGAAACAAATATGAAACAACCATTGAAAAAAATGGAACTGCTGGCTCCTGCCGGCGACCTGGAAAAACTGAAGATTGCTGTAGTCTATGGAGCCGATGCTGTCTACTTCGGCGGTGAAATGTTCAGCCTCCGGGCCGGTGCCGGAAACATGACCCTGGAGGAAATGAAGGAAGGGGTGGAATTTGCCCATGCCAGAGGTGTGAAGTGCTATCTGACGGTGAATATTTTCGCTCATAACGAAGACATCGAACCACTGACAGATTATCTGCTTCAGCTTCGTGATATGCACATGGACCTGGATGCCTTTATTGTCAGTGACCCGGGGATCATCGACCTGATTCAGGAGATTATCCCGGACGCGGAAATCCATCTTTCTACCCAGGCCAATATGACAAACTACCGGACTGCGAATTTCTGGTATAAACTTGGGGTCAAGCGAATCGTCCTTGCCAGAGAGCTGACCTTCGATGAGATCCGCCAGCTGCGGCAGCAGATTCCGGATGACATGGAACTGGAGGCATTTGTCCATGGGGCCATGTGCATTTCCTATTCCGGAAGATGCCTTCTCAGCAACTTTATGATTGAACGGGATGCAAACCGCGGTGCCTGCGCCCACCCATGCCGGTGGAAATATGCGTTAGTGGAAGAACAGCGCCCTGGTGAATACTATCCTGTGGAGGAAGATGAAAGAGGAACCTATATCCTCAATTCCAGAGATCTCTGTATGATCGAGCACATTCCCGAACTGGCGGAAGCCGGCATCGTATCCGCCAAGATTGAAGGCCGGATGAAGAGTATCTTCTATGTTGCGACGCTGGTATCTGCATACCGCCTGGCCATCGATGCCTACTATGAAGATCCGGAGCATTATGTTTTCCGGGAAGAATGGATGACAGAAATGATGAAAGCAAGCCACCGTGAATTCACTACAGGCTTTTACTTCCATCAGCCGACTAATAAAGACCAGAATTATCAGACCAGTGCATATACCCGGGAATATTCCTTCACCGGCCTGGTCCTGGATTATGACCCTGAGACCGGAATTGCAACGGTGGAGCAGCGGAATAAGATGGTTCTGGGCGATGAAATTGAAGTCATGGGTCCGGGAAGAGAATTTTTTACCCAGACGCTGAAAGAAATGTACGATGAGGAGGGAACACCGGTGCAGTCCGCCCCGCATCCGCAGCAGATTTTGCGGATTCCGATGGATCAGCCGGTCAGCCCTTATGATATGTTAAGAAAAAAGAGAGGATAAGAAAAATGTCAAATGACCTAGGCAGCGTCCCCAGTCAGATAGGAGTCATCGCTGCATGCATTTTCGTTTACGGTTTATTTACAGTGATCAATACTGCCCTTGGTGCAGCCGGACGGAATACAGAGAAATATCAGAGTGCAAATAAGCTTCTGCTTTTGATTTCTGCCTGTGCAGGCGGCTGGTTTGCCGCAGTATCCGTGTGGAGCTTCATCGGGTATGTGGCTGCACTGACGGTACTGGGACAGTTTTTCCCGCGGAAGCTGGCGCTTCAGCATGATGAGGAACTGTCCGATGCATTCATGCCATTTGCAAATGGTATTTCTACTGTACTGCGGCCTGTTACATGGATTCTGATGACCATCGCCAATCTGCTTCTGCGGTTATTCCGCCAGGAAACCAACGTGGCGGACGGCTCCTTTTCCGAAGAGGAAGTCATGTCCATGCTGGAAGTAGGGCAGGAAAGCGGTGTTCTGAAGGAGGAAGGCAAAAAGATGATCAACAGCATCTTTGCCTTCGACGATAAGCTGGCTTACGAAATTATGACCCCACGTACCGATGTCTTTCTCATTGATATCGACGATCCCGTGGAAGAATATATCGACGATCTCATGACGCTGCGGTATTCCCGTATTCCGGTATGCAGAGAAGAAACCGACAACATCATCGGTATCCTCAATGTGAAAGACTTTCTGATCAAAGCCAGAGAAGCCAGTTTTGAGACGGTGGAAATCGAACCGATCCTTCGAAAGCCGTATTTTGTACCTGAGACGAAAAATATTGATTCGCTGTTTTTCGAGCTGCAGAAAACGAAGCAGCAGATTGCCATTCTGATTGATGAATACGGCGGATTCTCCGGCATTGTTACCATGGAGGACATTATAGAGCAGGTCATGGGCGATATTGACGACGAGTACGACGAAGAAGAGGAAATCATCGATAAGGTGGATGAAAATATCTATCTGGTGGATGGTGATGTGAGCCTGGATGATCTGGACGAAGAACTTGGCGTCGATTTGCAGTCTGACAGCAGTGAAACCATCGGCGGTTTCATTATCGATCTGCTGGGAGAAATCCCGGATGAAAATGATGTAGGCAGAATTGTGGAATTTGAGAACTATCAGATGAAGATCATGGCTGTTTCTGACCGGCGGATTGAGCGGGTAAAAATCTACATCCTCGATCAATCTGCCGATGCAGAAAGCGACAGCACCGAGCAGAAGGAAACGAAGGGGCTGAGGGGAAAAAATTATGGATCAGAAATTAAACAGTCTGTGCGATCTGTTCATCAGGAATCGTGACATTATTAAATCTGAGTTTTTCTGGGAAAATAGTTATATATATCCAGTCTGTGCTGCTATTTTCATGGAAAAAGGCAGGACTGCAGATCCTGAGAGAATGGAAGAGTGTAAAAGAATTCTGAAAGATAACACAGGGTTCTTTTCTAATTTCAGAGGAATTGTCAAACTGGCTATGATTTCACTTCTGGCTGTGGACAGCGAGCCGGAACGTAAGATGGTGCGTTCGATGGAAGTGTATGAGGCACTGAATCATCATTTCTTTGCATCGTCTTATCTTCCTGTCGCATCCATGCTGATTGCTGATGCAGTTCAACCTTCTGAATATGAATCAATCGCCAGACGGACACGACGGATTTATGATTTTATGAAAGCAGACCACCCGTTCCTGACCTGCAGTGAAGACAGTATCTTCGCCGCTATGATGGCATTGACTGACCGTCAGGAAACAGAACTGATTGAAGAAGCAGAACGTTGTTATGATCTTTTACATGACCACTTCTGCTCAGGGAATGCAATCCAGTCTCTGAGCCACGTCCTTGCCATGGTGGATCAGCCTGCTGATGTGAAATGCAGCAGAACGATGGATCTGTTTTATGGGTTAAAAAAACGTGGCTATACTTATGGTTCCGGATATGAACTGGCTACCCTGGGTGTTCTGGCACTTCTGGAATCAGATCCTGCAGGACAAGATAAAGTGATGGAGGAAATCATGGAGGTTGATGATTTCCTTGCTGACCAGAAGGGATACGGAATCCTGGGAATCGGTCGCAAGCAGCGTCTGATGCATGCCGCTATGATTGTAACCAGTGCACATATGGAAATAGAATCAACACAGACCATGCGGCACGCTGCCATTGGCGGAACGGTTTCCCTGATTGCAGCACAGCAAGCTGCCATGTGTGCTGCAATCGCTGCATCCAGTGCGGCAGCAGCGTCATCTGCATCTTCTTAATAAAATATTAATAAATTTTAAATCTCGATGTAACCTTTTGAGCATATACTTTGATTATATTATAGAAAGTGCGCACAACGAAAAAGCAAAAGACAAAGAAATGGATTGAGAGAGTTCAAGAGGAGGATTTGAGATGAGAAACTTAGTACCTATTTTATTAATCGCAGCTGTTTGCTTTATTTTTACCGCCTGCGGCGCATAAGTTAAAAGCTGATTTCAGAAAAATGTTTTCTTTTTCATAAGCAGTTTATGCTTGGTACAGACTCTGCCTGGTTTTCGGGCAGGGTACTGTGCCTTTTTTTGTCTGGACAATCCCTGCAGCACATATTGAACAGCCACTGACGGAAAGTCAGCCCCTGGCTGTTTCTTTTTTTGTCATAAAACCTTGTCCATATCATAGACTGTAATATCCCGCGAGGGAGAACACAGGAAAAATGGAAAAGAGGAGCATGCTATGAACAGCTTACGAGAAATCACATCGAAGTTGCCGCGGAATATCGCCGAGCAGATGAACCTTCTGCCGGATTCTGTCGTACGTGAGGTGGAAGAGATCCGGTTCCGGTGCGGGCAGAATATTTGCCTCCGGTGCGGAACCAGAGAACGGTATCTGCAGCATATGATCACCCAGCAGGATCTTCACGACACATTGAATCAGCTGATCCAGTATTCCTATTACGCATATGAAGCAGACCTGGCCCGCGGATTCGTCACCATCGAGGGCGGCCACAGAGTCGGACTCTGCGGACGAGCCGTTATGAAAGATGGAATGCCGGCTCTTCTGCAGGAAATCAGTTCGCTGAATATCCGGTTTGCCAGAGAGGTTCGAGGCTGCAGCAGGAAACTGGTTCCGGAGATCCTGGAAAACGGCCGGCCGGTCAATACCCTGATCATCTCTCCGCCCGGCTGCGGAAAGACCACCCTGCTGCGTGATCTGGCCAGAGAACTGTCAGAATGCCGTTTTCAGGTGGGTATCTGCGACGAGCGGTCAGAGATAGCCGGAATGTTTCACGGCCGTCCCAGCTTCGATCTGGGCCCCAGATGCGACGTTCTGGACGGCTGCGATAAGGCATGGGGGATTTCCATGCTGCTCCGATCCATGGCACCGCAGGTCATCTTT
This sequence comes from Bacillota bacterium, assembly GCA_029219125.1. Classification (GTDB taxonomy): domain Bacteria; phylum Bacillota; class Clostridia; order Peptostreptococcales; family Anaerovoracaceae; genus RGIG7179. Next base: position 3,692 of record JAQXSU010000274.1, on the reverse strand, counting down.
ACTGATGAAATCGGAAAACCGGAGGATATCTCAGCTGTCATGCAGTGCCTGGCGTCCGGCGTAGCCCTGATCACATCCATTCACGGATGGGACAGGGAGGATGTGTACCGATCTGCTGTAGGTAAACTGGTAGAGAATGGCGTATTCCGCCGTCTTGTTTTTCTTTCCAATGAGAAAGGGGCAGGGACAATCCGTGAAATCGCTGATACATCAGGAATTCACCGGGAGGCACAATATGCTTAAGATAATGGGGCTGATGGCACTGGTGACTGCAGCAGGATTTGCAGGTGTACTGAAAGCAGCAGAACTGAAAGAGCGGATCCGTCTGCTGGAGGACTTTCTGAAAATGATGCTGGATCTGAAAAGTCGGATCGATTATTTCAAACAGCCGCTGCTTCCGTTATTTCAGCAGACTTCTGCGAAAGAGGATACTCCGGCTTACGTGCTTCTGGACCGCTGCCGGAAGGAACTGCAGGAAACCCACGGGGAGATCCGGAACATCTGGCTTCGAGCGGCGGAAGAAACATACAGAAAGACACCGCTGACGAAGGAAGACATGCAGTCGGTCCTTCATCTTGGATCCTTCATCGGGCAGACAGATTTTGAGAATCAGAAGATACAGTTTGATTATCTCGAAAAAAGGCTGGAGGAACAGCTGACGGAAGCCAGAGAGGAAAGCAGGGTGAAAGGCCCCATGTACCGGCGAATCGGTTTTTTCGGGGGAGCAGTCGCAGCACTGGTGCTGCTGTAACAGGAGGAAAGTATGACGTTTGATGTGGATATTTTATTCAAAATCGCTGCCATCGGCATTGCCATCGCCATTCTCAACCAGGTACTGAATAAGGCCGGACGGGAAGAGCAGGCTATGATGGTTACGCTGGCAGGTGTGATTCTCGTTTTAGCCATCATTATAAATATGCTGACAGAGTTTTTCGATACAGTCCGTGTTTTTCTGACGTTCTAGGTACATGCTATGATGATACTGAAAATATGCGGGATTGCTGTAGTCTGTGTGATACTCATTGCACTGATCAAAGCATACAAACCGGAGTTTGCCATTGAAGCCGTTTTATGCGCATCCCTACTTCTGCTTTTTTATGTAATCGGAAGTATACAGCACAGCTTCACGTATCTGGAGGATATCTACGACCAGCTGTCCTATGGAAAAAGTTATTTTCCGATTATATTGAAAGCACTGGGTATCGCCTATGTTACGGAATTTACCTCTGCGATCTGTCAGGATGCAGGAGAAAAATCCATCGCTGGCAAAGTGGAACTGGCAGGAAAAATCGCCATTTTTTTTATTGCGCTGCCTGTGTTCACATCGCTGCTGGATTTGCTGAACAGCATGGTATAAGGAGAACGTATGGATTACGAAAGTATACTGGAAAAACAATTCGAAAATGTTGTGGAAGGAGAGGATTTCAGCGGTATTTCCGAGGAAGCTGCAAGATTAACAGAGGGACTTTCTGATCCGTTTACCCTGGAAAACATTCTGCAGGCGACTCTGGAGCAGAAAAGCCTGTTCCAGAGCAATTCCATGATAGACAGTCTGAAGGAACTGTTTCTCTATGAGATGAAAAGCGCACTGGTACTGATGGCAGAGATTCTGTGCATCTGTATTATACTTGGTCTTCTGCGCAGCCTGTCGGACGGATTCGGCAGCAAAAATGTATCACAGCTCAGTCTGCTGGTGTGCACCATGGTCATCATCGGAATTTCCCTTAACAGCTTCCGCATCTCTTACGGACTGGCGCTGGACGCAGTTTCCACCATGGTCTGGACTATGGAAATTCTCATGCCGGTGCTCATGGGAATCCTGATCGCCACAGGATCTGTAGCAGGAGGAACCATCCTGAGCCCTCTGATTCTGGGAGCTGTCACCGGTTTCGGATTTCTGGTGAAAACATTTATTCTGCCGGCACTGTATCTGTCTGCAGTACTGAGCCTGATCAATTGTTTAACAGAAAAAAATTATGTTAACAAACTGGCAAAGCTTTTGAGAAACGGTGCTGTATTTTTCACCGGATTGATCCTGACCATACTGACGGGTGTGATCACGATCCAGGGACTTCTGACGGAAGCTTCTGACGGCGTTCTGATGAGTGCTGCCAAGTATTCCATCAGTACCTTTATTCCCATTGTCGGCGGCTTCACCTCCGACACCGTTGAACTATTTATCCGCTGTATGGGTTCCATTCGGAACATGGTCGGAGTTTTCGGCCTGCTGTCCCTGCTTCTGATGATGGCTGTACCACTTCTCAAAATCCTCGTTGTCGGCGGTATCTATAAGCTTACGGGTGCTTTGACGGAGCCGGTATCTGAAGGAAAGACGGCCGACGGCCTCAGCGATATGGGAACAGCCATGATTTCCATCGCTTCCGTCCTTTTTTTTACCTCTCTGCTCTTTATTCTGTTCGTTACGACAATTATGAACATGGGAGGCGGCGCATGACGGAAATATATGCATGGATCAGTAATGTGTTTCTGGTGATTCTGTCCCTGAGTTTTTTTCAGATTCTTATTCCGGAATCTTCCATGGAAAAATACCTGAAATTCATTTTTTCCCTTGTCATTCTGGCCGTGATTCTGGAACCTCTGATGCATCTGGTCAGCGAACTGGAATAGATGCATAACGTTTTTATTTTTTCATATAAATAGGAGTGAGAAACATGTTTGAAAAAATAGGAAAAGAGAAATTCTCCCGGCTCGTAACGGCACTTCTGATTTCCGCCATTGCCATACTCGCTCTGAATCTGCTGCTTTCTGATACAGACGGCAGGAAACAGGTTCTGGATGGAAACGGCGGTACGGAGGAAAAGCTATGCAGTGTTCTGTCTTCCATTGAAGGTGCGGGAAGCGTGGAAGTCATGGTTGAATACGACAGCCGGGATCAGGTAAAGGGTGTCATCGTTCTTGCAGACGGCGCGGGAAGTCCTGTGGTGGAAAAGAAACTGACCGACGGTGTGGCGACCCTTTATGATATTCCGGTATCCAGCGTCATTGTCTTCGAGAAGAAGTCAGACGAAAATCAATCGTAAGGAGGAAATGTTTTGGAAAGTAAGAGAAAAAAGTTTACTTACAAGGATATTCTGTTTAAAAGTAAAAGACTGACTGCAGCAGCTCTTGTGGTGGTATTCGGTGCAGGTCTGCTGCTGACCCAGACAGGAAAAACTGAAATTCCTGTCCATGACGGGGATGTTTTGGTGGACAGTCTTGCAGTGGCAGAGGAGAAAGAAAAGGACATGGCGGCAGATGGATCTTTTGACGAACGTCGGGCAGCCCTTGAACTGGAAAGAAATAAACTGATCGCAGCGCTCGATTCCACCATCAGTGACAGCAAAAGCAAGGACGAACAGGCCAATGCCATGAAGGAAAAAGAACGGATCCTCTCTGCTATGGAAAATGAACTGGCTATTGAAAGTCTGATCCAATCAAAAAATCTGCCGGCATCCTTCGTACTGATCACAGAGAGCAGTGTCAATGTTACGGTGGATAAACAGGAACTGGATACAAACACTGTGGCTAAGATCTGTGATATCGTTATGCGTGAAACAGGCAGAACAGCTGATAAAATCATTATTCAGAGCATGTACTAATACCCATTGAAAACCCGGGCGGAGTCTGTTATAATAGATACTGATTTAATATGCCCGAGGTGATGGAATGGCAGGAACCGGTAATGACAAACA